>CAYTUL010000142.1:0-8667 GCA_964441135.1 uncultured Desulfobacteraceae bacterium
CACCAGGGGCACTGGAATTCTCGATATCCTGATATATTCGGGGCATAGATATTGCATGCCAGCATGATTGTGAGAGAATAGAATGTCCTTATTGTGGCAGGATGTTGAGTCCCCATTTCTTGATGATGTTGAGAAACGATATCCTGCTGGCATGGGATTCATAATACAATGAGGGGAAAAAGAGATTGAGTAATAGCAGGGAATTAAAGGAAGCACTCACCTATCTGGGTCTGTTTGATAAGGCAAAGGAGATCTATTCTGAATTGGGTGGGAGATCGGTCCTATCCTATATAAACTCCAGCCATCGCATATTAAGCAAGGTCTATCATCCTGATGTGAACCCGGAGAATATGGACAAAGCGGTAATTACCCAGCAAAAGCTCAACCGGGTAGGTCGACTCATAAGCTTGATGAAGGACGAGGATATTATCGACCTGTTTAAGGCAAGCCGGCCAATAAAAGAAGGAAGAAAAAAAAAGATTCTGGTTGTAGAAGACGAGTTCGGGTTACAGGAAGTTTTGAGGGATATTCTTATCATGGAGGGTTATGATGTCAGAGTCGCTGTTGACGGAATTGACGGATATGAGGCCTACAAGAGTTTTCAACCCGATCTGATCTTTACGGATGTGGTCATGCCGAAGATGAACGGGCTGGAGCTTGTAAGGAAGATCAGAGAGATAAAGCCGGATATCAGAGTGATCTATGTTAGCGGCTTTTTTGGAATAAAGAGACTGAAAAGGGAACTTGATGAAGATATCCTGAAATATCGATACGCAACACTCTCAAAACCCTTTAAGACAAGTGCCATGCTGGAACTGGTCAATAACTACCTCAACGAGTCCCCCTGAGTATTCAAGTATCTATTTGATATTAAAAAACCGGACTTTTGGGCCGGTCGAAGATTCCGCATAGCGGAGCTTGGGATTATCCGGATACACCTGAACATGGATATCCGGTATGATATTTCTTTTCAAGGAGATATGGATTTGAGGCTAAGGGCATAGGGCACAAGGTGCAATGATGAGATTGTTTTACAGGATAAATCGATGTTCTACTCTATAGCATTGACTCCTTTGAATGTTAACAACAAAAGATAAGGAGAATAAATCAGAGGATGTTATGGTCTCAATGTCTTCAGGGGAATCCGGTCGTGTCCCATTCGAAAAGCGAAGTGGAAAGTCAAAACAGCAAAAAAGTACACGACACAGGCGGTAAGGGTCAAGAATTGGAAACCAAGGCTCATGGCGATTATTTTACCCAGGACCGCCCCGGTTACCGAGGCGCAGCCGTTGATTCCCCAGGCCCATGGTGCCAGGTTAGGGTATTTCATTGCTATGAAGCGAAAACCCAGAGGAAAAGGCCATCCCAAGAAGAAAGATGGGATGGCTATAAAAGAGACAGAAAAAGCCAACCTGTATAGGAGGGGCTGCCCAAGGATCCGGTTGAAAAACCAATCACCTGCAAGGACCTGGACTAAAACCCAGCATGACAGGATAAGGATCGAAATCCATAAAATCTTTTTTGTGACGATCTCTATTCTTCTTACAATCAGGCTCCCGAGACCTGCAAAGACGAGTATAGTAGCCAGCACCAGAGAGGCCGCATAAACCGGCTGTGAAAGCAAAAGTGTGAATCTCGGGAGAAGGGCCATTTCCATGAACATAAAGCCGCTGCCGATAAAACCGAAGTATATAATTACCCCAATAATATCAGATAATCCTGGCGATATTTTCCCCATAAATGAGGATTTTTCCAAACGCTTCAGGAATAAAAGGGGCACGAGAACAAGAAATATTCCCGCAATGGAGGCCTGAGCCAATGTAGCCAGGATAAAAATATTACCCATTTCGACGAAGCCGAACCATTCCCGCCCGTAGCTACGGAATAAATAGTTGATTTTTTCCCATTTTAAAAAATCTGAAAAAAATGGCCGGTCATCGGTCGTGAGAGAGATGTCAAAGAGATAATCTTTAATAAAGGATTCCGGATTCGGGCCACAGAGTTCGCTCGCCCCGTTAAAATAATAGGGAATCTTCTGAACGTCATAACGATTGGCCTCCTCTGCCTTCATGCCTGCGTAAAAAACCATATCAAAACTTCTTTCATTGCAGAACTTTTTGGCCCGGGAAACCTCATCCATTGAGAACCGTCTTCTTGATATGAGGATCGTGAAGGTCTTCCAGCTTCGAATGATCATGAAATGTTTTTCCGGTCGGGTTTCCTTCGATATATCGCGAATAGCGGAGAGTGCGGTCGATAGGATTCGTAGTGAGTCGCGCGGGGGAAGTTTAAGCCAGCGTGTAACGGCGATGATTCCCGGACCGGTAAGATGTTTAAGATATTGTTTGAAGGCCTGAGAAGTGTAAAGATAATTTTCCGCGGCGGAATGAAGCCCGCCGGCCGAATTGACGAAGGAATCGGTCATGGACATTTGGATCAAATCGTACCTTTCTTCGGTGGAACGTAAGAAGTGGCGCGCTTTACGAACTTCAAGCCTTACATCGGGTCGTGAATAGAGATGACCGGAGAAATCAGCAAAGGGATTGATGAGAAGATCGGCTATCTGCCTGTTGGATTCAATGGCGACTATCTCGGGAACATGGTTTAGAATACCCAAAAGAATGTCCATCCCGCCACCAGCGCCAATTATTAGCATCTTTTGCATGTCCCTGATATGAAAGGGAAGGGCCATGGATGTAAAGTCAAGGCAAGCGAGTTTCTCGGGGTCTTTACTGAAGGATGTAATGGGACTCAGCCCATCCGCGTCCACAAAAATGGCCTTTTGTTTAGGAATGTCCTTTTCACCGTATTCGCTATCCTGTCCAAAGGCCAGACTAAGACCCGGAATATACCTTATTTGTGAGCTTCCTACTACATGGATTATTCCAAGGGGGCCCATCTTCTCCATCTCAATCCGTGCATCCGGCAGGGCCAGTGTCATGGGCAGACCCTTCGATTCGTGAATTTTGGGCAGAGGCGGCATAATCATATAAACGATTCCAAGCAAAACACAGGCACTTAAAAGAATGATCGCTTCGAAGTAGGGGCGCTTCATCCTGATGCAAAAGCCTATGGCTCCGAAAAGAACAATACAGCTTAATATTGGCAGAAGCCTCCAGGGGGAGGCGACATATAATGCCGGTACGATAATTAATGCGCCCAGACCGGCGCCCGATAAATCAATGGCATACATACGATGGATCTTCTCACCGGCGCCCGTTAAAATGAACCCTGCAATTCCGCCTGCAAGCATGAAGGGCAGGGCCATAAGCAGATAGGTAAGAAACATTTTAAACCACTGGGTTTTTTGCCAGATCAACTGAAGGGGATCCAATCCTACTTTCTGGGATAGGCTGAACGCGACAGGAAATGAAATGGCGGTTAATCCGGCAAGGAACAGGAGTGAAACATCCGGATGGTCGCTGATTCGATTATACAGGATAAAAAGCACGGAACCCGCTGCCCCAAACCCCAGGAGCGCCATACTAATGGCCATATAGGCAAAATGATGCCAGTACCCGATGGATAAAAGGCGCATGAGAAGGATCTCATAGACCAATACAGAGAATGAAGTCGAGGCTAACAAAAGGACATGGCGGGGAGAAGCGGTAGTCGTCACGTTTTTTCACCATTTAATAGGCTGTGTCGATGACGGGCATCTGAGTCAGGCCATAATCTGCCGTCCCGGCCTGCCGGCAGGATGCGTGGGGTGCTACTCTTCTCTTGCCCGTGTAAGGGGAACAAATAGGACGGGAAGTAGCTTTTTCATGCTGATTTCACCGGCATCTGATTTTTCAATCAGGGTAAGATACTGTACCCTGTAAGGATCTCCCACCGGTATACACATCTTTCCGCCCGTTTTTAACTGCTTGATCAAGGGAGGAGGAACCAGCGTGGACGCACATGTCACAATAATTCGATCAAAGGGGGCGTTCTCTTTCCATCCGAAATAACCATCGTCGACCTTTACATGCACATTTCCATAATTTAAACGTTTCAATCTATCGGCAGCCTGTTTTCCCAAAGCCTTTACAATCTCCACGGTGTACACTTCTTTGACAAGACCGGAGAGAACAGCGGCCTGGTAGCCACTACCGGTACCCACTTCCAATATGATTTGATCGGTATTCACATCAAGTATTTCAGTCATCAGAGCGACGATATATGGTTGAGATATAGTCTGGCCGTAACCAATGGGGAGGGGGTAATCACCATATGCCCGGGAAATGTCCCCCGGCCTTACGAATAGATGCCTCGGAACGGTCAACATGGCAGATATCACATTTTTATCCCTTACAGGATCTCGATAATCAGGTGGATCGGTTATCTGTTTTTTGACCATGGTCTCTCTCAGGATTTGAAATCCATCTATATCCCTGTCGGCACCATCGCTTTTCGAGACCATAATGATCGGAGGATATATGAACATCAGGAAAGAAAGCTGAATACAGAAAAAAAATCGGATAAATCTATCTGGCATTATTGAAGACCCCTCCCTGAGACTGCATATGCTTATCTAATAACAAATTATGAAAACAAATGAAAGTTCTTCGGGGGACTCAAATCCAGCATCAAATTCCTACACCGGTCAGTATCGTCCGGTTAGGATATTGCGTACCAATTTGCTCAATGGTCTGCGGGGATCTCTTTTCAGAGACGAACTCGTTTATGTGCAAGTTTTTTGCATTAAGGTAGACGAGGCGGGCAGAGGGCTCCTTCCTTAATTAGACGGACTAAAGAACGGCTCACTTGGGAGGAGCATTCTGCCCGCCTGGGGGAGGCCTTACACCCATATCTTGCTTTTAACATTTTCGTCTCTGAAAAGAGATCCCCACAGACCATTTTTTCGATTAAAGTTTATCATACTGCAATATCCTAACCGGACATTGTTGTACACCGGTTATAACGGCCATGGATTTTGGATCACCCTGGATCAGGGGGGATAGAAGATGTTGAATTATCATAAACCGGCCCTTCAATAGGACAATAGGAGCAGGGTAAGGACGTTCAGACCATGGCTTTAATATGGGAATTTTTTTCCTTCAACGGATAGAAAAATCGGCAAGGAAAGTGAAAAAAATAGATAACCTGCTGATATAATAGTAAAAGGATTCTAAGATTTGAAAATGGCATCGGTATTGCAACAAATGAGGAATCAGATGCATAATGACAGATGAAGGCAAATGGAAATCGAGAGCAATTCTTTCTGGAGTCCCCACATATCATACGGTCCTAAGCCATTACCCAGGGAAGGTAAGGAAAAGTCATCATTTAAGTCCATAGCCGGTGACGATTTTTCCAATATCGCTATTCCTCAACCTTTTAATGACCACCCTTTTCATGCACCATTACCTCTCCCGGGTGGAGAGGATAGGACTATGAGTAAATTATCACGTAAAAGAGGCATTTCTGAATATAAGAACAGGGAAAATCAATACGCCGCCTTTAAAAATATGAGCGGGGTTGAAAAATATAAAGACGATCAACTTCTCAAAAGCCCGGGAGGAGACTTCTATTATCTTGACCGTGAAGGTTCCGTCATCGAAAAGGAAGATCAGAAATCATTCTGGGCGCGGGTAGGTAAGGATATTTCGGATTCTGTCGGTAATATTAAAAATCTATTTGGGGACGTGTTCTATGGGAGAAAAGTGCATTATCGTGATAAGGATAATAGAGTGCAGGAATCCAAACAGAAGGGGATCATAGGATCCGTTGTTGATTGTATTAAAGATTTAGGCAGTGCCCTGAGCTTCGGCATGTGGCGTCCGGACGGGGAACAGGAACCCAGGGGATTTATTAAGCGCTGCGGTTTCTTTTTTAATAAGATGAAGGAGGCCGTTTTTGGGGATCTTATACAGGGGTTGGGAGGAAGCGCGGTTCATATTGGAGAAGATCTCATTTTTACGGGTTGGAACCTTATTGAAACCATTCCCGATGCCACCATCGGGAATTTTGAAAAGGGGAGAAAATTAACCACGGCTATTTTTGATAACGGCCAGGTTGTGTTAGACTTTCTCACAGATATCCTACCTTCAGGTGACGCATGGGTGCGGGTACACTCAATGAAGCTAAAGGATCTAAAACCCCCCGTTCTGAACAATATTACCATGCCGGAGTATAATGAGGATGATAGCCGTTGGAAAACCGTGAGAAACACCTCGTTCAGAAAAAGCATCGAAACCATAGGTTCTATCTTTACCGATATCCTGACATTAAATATACTTGGAAACTTGAGGTTTTTCAGTGAGGAACGCCATAACAGAAATTAAATTTTAGTAAAAAAGTGATAAACGCAAACCACAATATGACTTGCTAAATTGTAAAATCTCCTTTAGTTTGGGGGTAAAAAAGGTTTTTAATGAGTCCCAGCGTTCCAGAGTAGACGGAATAACATCATTCCCTGCCATATGAGTATTTAAATATGATTCCAAATACAGAAAAATGTTATGAGATAATGGATAAGTACGGGATGCTGGGAAATATACGGGCTCATTCCATTATGGTTGAAAAGGTCGCCACTATTATAGCACAAGGGGTTAAAAGGGCCGGGTATAACATCTCCATGGAAAAGGTTACCGCAGGGGCTTTAATGCATGATATAGGAAAAACCATTTGTCTGAACTCAAATTCTGATCATGCAGAAGTCGGCAGAAAAATCTGTATTCAGAATAATTTCGGAGAGATAGCCGAGATAGTCGGAGAACATATCAGGCTGAAAAAATTCGAATCGGACAATTCTTTAAGCGAAAAAGAGATTATTTACTATGCAGATAAGAGGGTAAATCATGATAAAATAGTCAGCATTGAAGAAAGGCTGGAATACCTTTTGGAGCGTTATGCAAAGGGAAGGGGGGACCTAAAGCGCTTGATTATGCTAAATTTCGATCAATGTAGAAAAGTTGAGGAAAAAATTTTTTCCAGACTTGATTTCGAAGCGGAAGATCTGAATGAAATGATTGAGTAGATCCAGGCGATATTGATCGCATCTTTTATTTATTTAACCGGCCCTGCCAGAGCCACAAACATCCGATAGCCTGAAGATTGGACGGGCTGCGTTTCAGTAAGTCAGACCTTTAATTCAAGATTAATCATGTCCCCTTTCTTAAAACCCATATTATTAAAAAATCCCAATAGGTTCCAGTTGCGCCAGTTTACAAAGGTATAAATCGTATCGACGCCGACCCTTTTAAGGTTATTGACCATCACGGTAAAGAGTATCTTAGCGATTCCTTTTTTCTGAAAGGCCGGATCCACGCCTATCGTGTCAAACCAACCCACATTCTCAGGCGCCCCGTATTCCCCCCCGCTGGCGCCTCCGAGAATAAAGCCGACTACCTGATCATCCACCTCTGCTACGAGTGAAGAGATTGGCGAGCGTTTCTTCGCTAACTCCACTTTCATTTGCCAGTATCCGGGTCTCCTATGACCCAGTATCTTCGCGTCTATCTCAATAATACGTTCCAGGTCTTTATAGTCCATTTCACGAATCATGGGTTCAATAAATTTATCAGCCATATTACCTCCTCCTCTTATTAGATAGTTCAAAGGACAAAACTAAATTCCCGGGTATTGATGAATAAAAACAGGTCTAAAATTGGAAAAGATAATATATTTAAAGCCTGAACCCCCTCCCACCTTGCCGGGGCCCAGGGTGGACCAAAATCCATGACCATTACTGCCGATATACGAATTTGATGGCGGATCAGAGTATATGTAAGTACGTGATATTAATTAGTGTCCATCCAGAAATAGGATATTTCTGGATGGAACTTTCAGCGATCAGCGGTCAGCCTTCAGCTAATCCCTTGTTTTTAGAGGCTTTGGCTGAGCGCTGGATGCTGAGTGCTGATAGCGCGAGTCCGGAAACATTAGTTTCCGGAGGAGCACTAATTACGGTACCTGCATAAAATGGTCGATTATGGCTACCATTTTATCAGAGCGCTGCCCCATGTCAGGCCGCCGCCGAAAACGGGCATGCATATCAGATTACCTTCCTTTATGCTGCCGTCCCTCACGGCCTCGTCGAGACCGATAGCACATGATGCAGAGGAGGAATTTCCATATCGGTCAAGGGTAACGTAAAACCTTTCCATAGAAAGCTTAAGACTTTTGGCCATGGCCTGGAACATTCGAAGGTTCGCCTGGTGGGGTATGAACAAATCAATATCCTCTACGGCGATACTATTAAAATCCGCTGCTTCTCTTATGGATTCCACGAACCGCCTGACCGCCACCCTGAAACTGGCATTCGCCTCAATGAGTTTGAGGGTATGGAGCTTCTTGTCTACACTATCGTGTGTTATGGGGGTGGTCTTCGAACCTCCTCCGGGCAGTAGAAGATCCTGACCGCCGGCACCGTCGGAATGGATGTGGGTGGAGAGGAGTTCATGGCCATTTTCACCCCTGGTTAACACGGCGGCTCCGGCTCCGTCACCCCAGAGAATGCAAGTAGTCCTGTCCGTCCAATCGACCGTCCTTGACATGACCTCCGCTCCCACTACCAGGGCATTTTTACAGGAATTGGAATTCAGATACTGTGTCGCCACGTTCATCGCGTAGATAAAGCCGGAGCACGCGGCCGTGATATCAAAGGTTATTGCCTGGGGGGCGTCCAATTTGGCCTGAAGCCAGTTGGCGGCTGACGGACAGCAGGTATCAGGGGTGATG
>CAYTUL010000143.1:0-8546 GCA_964441135.1 uncultured Desulfobacteraceae bacterium
ACGGTTGACGGCTGAAAGCTCCATCCAGAAACAGATTGTTTCTGGATGGACACTAATTCGATATCTTTACATCCTTATGACTATATGTAACAGGTGCAAACATTATTACATTACATGGGATAAAAAATTTCCCTACGGGTGCCGGGCCATGGGCTTTAAAAGTCACGAGCCCCCTTCCATCGTCGTATTCCGAAGCTCAGGAACCGAATGTCTCCTATTCAGGCCCAAGGATCCCCAAAAACCGGTAAAAGACCCGGCATGAAAAGGCGCGAATGATTTATCCTTCTTTCTTTTTCTTTAACACCCTTATATCCGTGATTTGTGTGACAGGGTACTGACCCTGATCATCTTTCTCGAGATATTTGACCATATCCCACAGGGTATTCAGGGCCACGGAGACACCGATAAGGGCCTCCATTTCAACCCCGGTCCTCGCCCGGGCACTGACAACACAATTCGCCTCAATTGAATCAACGGCAATCATAAAATCCACACGTACAAAATCCAGTGGAATCTGATGGCAGTGTGGAATAAGGAGATAAGTCTGTTTGGCGGCATTCATACCCGCAACCTCCGCGACCAGCAATGGGTCCCCTTTTTTAATCCTCCCCGCCTTGATTTCCGCTATGGTCTGCCTTGAAAGGATTATCCTGCCGGCCGCCTCAGCCAGACGGCTTATGATTGGTTTTTCCCCTACATCAACCATTCCCATTTTTTTGCTTCCCCTTCAAATGATCTATCATATTTTTTGAAAGATCTCTCTCTTCCGGCTCGCATCCCTCTTGATCATCTCCACGGCCTTTATTAAGGCGGGAAAGACATTTTCCCGGATATCGCCACCAACGGCTACAAAAAGGATCTCTTCTCCCACATTGAGTAAACCCTCATTAAAATCAACCAATACTTCAACTATTCCTTCTAATTGTTTAATATTTTTTATTATATCATAAAGCATATCCCGATCGTAAGTCACCTCAACCCCTGTTACATCTCCTCCCTTACGGGAGTTGCCCCGGACAATACCCAGATGGCTGGCTATCATTCCGATCCTGTGGGATTCCGGGTGCTTTCGAATCTCTCCCAGCATCTTTTCAATGTCCATTTTGCCCCTCATCGCTTTTTTCTTGATCCAGATTGAATAACTTTCGCGTAATATCCAGATAGATATTCCGGGATGATCTGTCTGCTTTATTTTTTAAAAAAATGATCGGGTCATTAATTATCTTTTCGGCCAAGGATATGGTAAGTGTCTCTATCGCCTTTAGTTGTAAAGGCGTCAATTCGCCGAGGCCTGCAAGGCTTTTCCCAATTTCCGTCTTTCTTATGGCCTCGGCCTTGTTTTTCAGGGATATGATGGTGGGAACAACACCGAGGGTTTCCATCCATTTTTCAAATCCAAGGGTCTCTTCCTGGACGATGCGTTCGGCTTTTAATGCCTCATTTTCCCTTTGCGCTGTGTTCTCTTCAATAACCCCCTTCAGGTCGTCAATATCATATAGATAGACATTTCCCAGGTTGTTTACCCTCGGCTCCACGTCCCTCGGGACCGCGATATCAATGAAAAATAAAGGGTGGTTCCTTCTTTTTCGGAGAGAACTTTTTACCTGCTCGTAAGTAACTACATATTCCATGGAGGCCGTTGAGGTGATAACGATATCGACTTCAAGGAGCTGCAACCCAATCTCCTCGAAAAAAACGGCCTTTCCCTTAAAGGGCTTGGCCACCTTTACGGCCCTGTTAAAGTCTCGATTGGCTACTCTTATGGAACTTACACCATTGCTCAACAGGTGTCTCGCCGCGAGTTCCGCCATCTCTCCGGCACCTATCAGAAGGATCCCTTTATCCTTCAGGTCATAGAAAATCTTTTTAGCTAATTCCACTGCCGCATAACTAATGGATACCGCCGATTCGGAAATGGCGGTTTCTGTCCTCACCCTTTTGGCCACGTGAAATGCCCTGTGCATGAGCCGGTTAAGGATGACACCGGATGTTTTCTCCGTGACCGCGGCCCTGTGGTAGGCCTCCTTGATCTGACCGAGAATCTGGGGCTCCCCAATCACCATGGAATCCAGGCTTGAGGCCACCCTGAAGATATGCCGTACGGCCTCCATGTCCTCATGTACATACAGGTTTGATAGAAAATCCCTCTCCGGAATACCCCCTATTCGGGATAATATGGATAACATCGATTTTTTTGCCTCCAAGGGATTTTCGGTCGTATACAGGGCCTCAACCCTGTTACATGTCGATAAAAACAGTCCTTCTTTGATAAACTCCGATTCCCGCATGAGGGCAAGGACCTGGCCGCTATCGGCCCTGTCCTCTGCGAGACATTCTCTCAACTCGATCGGTGCCGATTCATGATTCATGCCTATATTGATTATCTTGATCATTACCCGGGCCGACCTCCCAGATTACTGAAACTATGATAGTCACTGAGCCATAGACTGCCGCCCAAGAAGGTGAATATAAGGATTAGGAAGCAGATAATCGACATCCATGCCGCTCTCCTGCCGCGCCAGCCGACCGCGAGTCTCTCATGAAGCAGGACTGCATAGGAAATCCAGGTTATAAGGGACCAGACCTCCTTCGGGTCCCACTGCCAGTAGCTGCCAAGGGCGTGCTGAGCGTAAATGGAACCGGTGATCATACCGAGAGTCAGGAAGGGGAAACCATAAATAAGGGAATAATGATTGATTGAATCCAGGGTTTCTAATGAAGGAAGTCTTTTGTAGAGGGAACCCCTGTTTTTGGTCTTTATATGGCG
Organism: uncultured Desulfobacteraceae bacterium; assembly: GCA_964441135.1. Taxonomy (GTDB): domain Bacteria; phylum Desulfobacterota; class DSM-4660; order Desulfatiglandales; family HGW-15; genus CAYTUL01. The sequence continues at coordinate 2,768 of CAYTUL010000143.1, forward strand.
TTCCTGAATCAGATACATGATGGCGGCCATCAGAGTGATGACAAACACTCCGTTACCGATAAAGATGGTTCCCACATGGATCGTAAACCAGAGGCTCTTTAATACCGGTATCACGGTTACTCTCATTCCCGGGATGGCAGAGGAGATGATCATCAGAATGGCGGCAACTGGAGCTATAAACGAGCCCAGAACCATGAGGCCAAATCTCAGTTGGAAAACAAGATATACTCCGATAATACACCAGGAAAAAAAAGAAAGTGACAGCTTGAGGCCTATGACCGGGGCGGTTCCCATTGTGTGATACTGAAAAGCAAGGGAAAGGGTCTGAAAGATAAAACCGGCGAACAGGACCCTGTAGGACCATTTAAAGACCTTTTTCTGCTGTTTAATGATATAGACGATGAATCCTCCCGCGGACAGGAGAATCAGAACAAGCGCGATTTTTGATAGTATGGGAACCATTTTTCTAAACAGCCTTCAGGTAATCCTTAACGTCTTCAACGGTGACTGGTTTTTTGAGTATTTCACTCAAAGTGGCTGCTATCTTCCCGAAATCTTTATCCCTTAAAGCGTTGAGGATGGGAGAATCAACCAGTTTATGGAATATCAGACTGTTTGTGTCCTGTGAAGATCCCCTTAACAGGACCTCTTCCCGAATTTTACCCATCATCTGCAGGAAACTGCCGTATTCATTCCCGAATCGGCTTGCAAGTCTCTGCCTGATCCTCTTTGCAAGGGCCGGGCTCTTTCCAGAAGTAGAGACGGCGATCAACAGATCACCCCTTTTCAATATGGAGGGGACGATAAAACTGCAATCCGACGGCTGGTCAACAGCATTTACAAGTACACCTCTTTTTTTTGCCATATCGCTGATCTTGTGATTCAGTTGCGGGTCACTCGTGGCGGCTATCGTCAGAAAGGTGTCCTGAAGACTATCTTCACTGAATTCCTGGGCAATGAACGTAACCTTTCCCTCATCCCTGTACTGCTGTAATTCAGGTGTCAGCTCTTTGGATATTACATGGACATCGGCGCCGTATTCAATAAGAGAATCGATCTTTCTGCGTGCTACGTTACCACCTCCCACGACAAGTACTTTTTTACCCCTGAGATCGATAAGAACAGGATAGTAAGACATAAAATTTCTCTAATAGATTTGGCCTCTTAATACAATGGGGCATAAGTTTGTGCCCCAAGCCCTAAACATACTGATCCACCATCTCACTGATAAAACTTTCGATTCCCTCATCGCCGCTTTTTAAACGGACCTGCTCGATAATATGTTCTATTTTTCGACGTGTATCAGGGTCCCTTGTCAGGTCATCGGTAGAGCGGTAGGCCCCTCCCCGCCTCCCTACACGGTAGATAATCCGTTCATAATCCGGAAGATTCTGGTATCTGTCTATTATTTCGAGCATTTTCACCTGATCTTCCGGCAGCTTCCCTGTAACCTCCTCCAGAAGGTTCATGATATGGTCACTCGTCACAACACTGGTGATTCCTTCAAGGTTTTCGATGAAGAGACGCACCTCTTCTGCTAACATGTCATCGGTCTGCATCGTGAACTCACCCGCTTTTACCTTGCTTATCAGGGGTACCCTCTCCGGTATCCTCAGGCTTCTCAACCGAATAAAATGGGGGTTTATCCGGTTAAGAGTTCTGGCGGTTTCAACGGCATGTTCTTTCCACATTTCCTGACCACCCAGGCCGGGCATGACATATTCCGACAGTTCCATCCCTGCTTCAACCACTTTTCTTCCGGCCTCCACATGCTGCGCTCCTGTGACACCCTTTTTGATCAACTTGAGGAGGGGGTCATACCCGCTCTCAAGCCCCACATGAATCCTGTCGAGACCCGCCTGTCTGATGGCCTTCAGCGAGTCTAAAGATTTCCTGATTATGGTCCTGGACCGGGAATAGGTGGTGACACGGGATATCTCAGGAAACGTCGCTCTCAGGAACTCCAGGACCTCAATCAGGTCTGGGGTTCTCATAATAAGGTTATCGGCATCCTGTAAAAAACAGGCGCCGGTCCTGTAGTAGAGCCAGATCGCGATACTTCGATAGCTTTCATGGTATCCGGGATTATTTAATATTTCACTGATTACGGGGGAGTTTACTTCTCCTGCATACCCGAGGCTGAATGAAATTAACTTGATATCTTCCACCATTTCCCTGGCCGTCCTGATATCCTGTTTGATCTCCTCGACGGTCCTTAGGGAAAATTTTCTATTCTTATAGATGGGGCAAAAAAGGCACTGGTTCCAGGGACAATTCCGGGTTATCCTTAAAAGAAAACTTTTTGCCTCGCTTGGAGGCCGTATCGGTCCCTGCTCAAACTTGAATTCCTCGTTCATCAAGAAACAACCTTTCCAAATTCATCAGGTATTTGTTTTAAGTCGCTTATAAGACATTAAAAAAAATATATCAACTCTAATGAATTTCAAGTATCCAACCCGATTGTCCGAATCGGATATTATCTATCCAAATATTAAAGGTTGACTATTCTAACAGGATTGAGGATATAGAGGTCCTCATGGACAAGAAAGATTACCTGATGGAAAATCCCGAAGAGGCCCTCCGCCTGGAAGTAAAGACCGATCCTGAAGCAGTTAAAAAGCAGGCTTCCTGGTGCGGTCTGGAACCGGGAATGAGGGTCCTCGACGCCGGATGCGGACCCGGACTCGTTACTTCGATCCTTCGTGAAATAATCCAGCCCGGTGGGGAAATTGTCGGGGTGGATTATTCCAAAGAAAGGATCGAACATGCTATCAGGCATTATGCCGGGAGACCGGACATCCGGTTTGAGCTCCGTGACCTGACACAGCCTCTTGATGATTTGGGCCCCTTTGATCTCATATGGGTGCGTTTTTTTCTCGAGTATTTCCGCCGTGAAAGCCCCGACATCGTCCGGAATCTTTCCGGCTGCCTGAAACCCGGCGGCCGCCTGTGTCTCTTGGATCTTGATCTTAACTGCCTTAACCACTACGAATTGCCCCGCCAGATGGAGGATATCCTCTTTAAGCTCGTGGACAGGCTGGAAAAGGAGCACAACTTCGATCCCTATGCCGGCCGGAAACTGTATTCCTATCTCTATGACCTGGGGTATCAGGAGATTAAGGTAAGTCTCACGGCACACCACCTTTTTTACGGTGAACTGAGTGAGCCGGATTTTTTCAATTGGCTCAAGAAAGTTGAAGTGGCGTCATTAAAGGCTGAAGAGCTTTTCGAAGATTATCCGGATGGTCGTGAGGGCTTTTTAAAGGACTTTAAGAGGTTCTTTCTAAATCCGAGGAGATTTACCTATACCCCCTTAATTACTTGTATGGGGTCCAAGCCGCTTTCATCGAAGTGAATAGAGGATGAATAATCCTTCAGGGGGTTAAAACCGAATACCTCCAAGGGCATCTTTTTCCCCCGAATCTGCTGCATCCCCAAGTTCACGATGTTTTGATACAGAGGATGGCTTCTATCAATCCCTTCCACGGTATCCCGGCTCATTATGATGGAATACTCATCAAACTGTTTTGTCAATTCCTGAAGCCTGGCGGCCGTGTTGACGGTATCACCGATCGCCGTATATTCCATCTTCGTCATGGAGCCTAAGTTCCCGAGTATGGCCCTGCCTGTATGGATTCCGATTCCCAGACCCATGGGATTGTTTCCCAATACATACCGGCAGGAAAGATCCAGGATCTTGCAAGCGGCGTTGAAACACATGGTTATATGATTTTCCAGCGGTTCCGGCGCGCCGAAGAGGGCAAGGAAACCGTCTCCCGTATATTTATTGATGTGACCCCGTTCATCGCTGATAATACGGGAGCATTTTTCAAAAAAATCGTTCAGGAATGAGACCACATCTCCCGGGTTCATCTTTTCAGTACTCGACGTGAAACCCCTGATATCGAGGAACATGCTGGTAATGGAAGCGCCTTCCCCGCTGAAGAGATCAACGTCACCCGACACATAGCGTCTTATTACCGAAGGGGGAACGTATCTTTCAAAGAGTTTTCTGATATTCTGTTCCCGCTCCTTGCTCTCCTTGAGCTCCTGATAGGATATCGCGTTATGGATGCTTATGGCAATCTGACGCGACACCCCGGTAAGCAGCGACATATCGCTCTGGCTCAAAGGTTTTTTGGATCTCAGGTTATCGACAAAAAGGATTCCAAATGATTTTCTTTCATAGACAAGCGGCACGCATATGAATGATTGGGTGCCTATCCTTCGGATAAACTCTATACTCCGCGCGGAGAGATCATCTTCAATATCGGTTATATTATTGACAAGAAAGGGTCTCTGCTTTTTAAAGGCCTGTATGGCCACCCCCCTTGAACGGGGGTTATCCAGGCCGAAGGTTGTGGTTCTCAACAGATCCTTGGTCTTCCGGTCATAACCATACCCCACTTTCCAGATGAGCTGAGTTCTTTCATGGTTTGCCAGCCAGATCCCGCCCCTGTCGAAGTTCAGCCGTTTCTCCATGACCTCTATAACGGCCTGAAAGAGCTTATCCGTATCCATGAACATGGAAGTAATCTGGCCGACTTCTTTTATTAGGAGGGCGTCGTTATAGCGGATATTGATCTCCTCCAGAAGGTCTTCGGCGGCGTTACCCTGGGTCTTAATGGTTTCAGCCAGTTCGCCTTTTTCAAGATGCTCCGAATAATAGGAAAACAGCATCGTAAGGAAGGCGCACAGGGAGACGAGCATGAGCCAGTTCATCAAAGGCAGTACAAAGAAAAAGAAGATGGAGATCCCGGTACAGAGTAAGAGCGCGTAACTTCGCAACCTCTTCCAGTGGAAAGAAGGGGTCTTTTCCCAGGTTATGATGTAGCGGCAACAGTCATCGCCCCGGTGAAAACAAGCAGGATGCTCTACCTTGGCAAAGGTTCTCGTGAACCATTTGGCCAATGCTTCAAACATCCCTATCCGATTCTCACATTGATAGAGCTTTTCGCTGATCCCCGGTTTTGGTGTGGAAACGAGTTCGACCTTGTTCGATTCCAGTTTTTTTGCCTTTACGGTGGCTCCACGGCTCAAGATGGGATAGAGCCTCTCCATGAAAAGATAAACGGATACAAGACTCATAAGGCCAAGGACATATTGTTTAGCCGCTCCCAAAGCCGTTGATGATACGGCGTAGCGTCCTGCTTCTCTTGCCATATTGGGATTCTTCGTCTTTTTTGATAGAATTTCATAGAAACGGTCGACCTGCCACTGGCTGAACCAGTGACCCTGATCATCCACTTCATAGGAGGCGATCCATGCATGGTTGAGGACGGAATCGATATCCAAATCAGGATAATATTTGCTGATATAGTCCACGAAGATCTTGATGATCCTGCTATTATACAGCGGTTCATCAATCCTTTCATAGGTGCCGGAATGAGCGATCATCGGGGAATTCCCTGAAATAGGCCTGGCCTAATAATAATTACTTACAAAATAAAATATTTTTAAATATATTAACATAATAAACATAAATTATATAATATGTCAATTTTTTTTATTAAATTATAGATTTATATAATACTCAGTATTGTCCTGTTAGGATATTGCTGCTATTGAACAAGGGCTTTATGGCATCATGATACGGGATTGACAGGCCGGATGTTTATTTTAGGCCTCTTCTTCCGTCAAAACTTTTCTGTAGCCTATCCTGAAATGCTTTTGCATGTATTCCATGAAGGGTCCCACGTAGTGGGCGTCATAGGTCGAGAGGACGTACTTGTTTTCAATGGGTTTTTGTTTGTTTTCATCGTAACGGAAGGGATATAAG
>CAYTUL010000144.1:0-8502 GCA_964441135.1 uncultured Desulfobacteraceae bacterium
GGATAGTCTCCAGATCGCCAAGGAACTTGATACCATTGGGGGACTTTCAAACGCATTTACCGGCAAGGAATATACGTGTTTCCATTCAAAGGTCCTCGATAAACACTTCCCCCTCTTAGCGGAAATTCTTTCAGACATTTTCTTGCATTCCAATTATGATCCCCAGGATATAGACAGAGAGAGACAGGTCATACTCCAGGAGATCAGCATGGTCGAAGACACACCGGATGAGTATATTCATGAACTGTTTAACCGTCTATTCTGGCGCGATCATCCCCTGGGTATGTCCATCCTGGGGACTGCCGGCACCGTCACTGCGATTGACAGGGATGCTATACTAAATTACCTGAAGGAAGCCTATAATCCCGAAAAGATTATTATCGCAGCCACAGGGAATATAGATCATGAAGCCCTGGTGAACTTTTTTTCACCTCTCTTTGAATCAATCGGACAAGGGGGATTGACTTCACATGTCAACAGTCCCCAGGTCAAGGCAGGTATTTCATGCAGTTACAGGCGCCTCGAACAGGTCCATATCTGTCTGGGCGGTGAAGCACCCAACCTTTCAAGCGATCTGAGATTCGCCGGAGCGGTCCTAAACACCATCCTCGGAGGGAATATGAGTTCGAGGCTTTTTCAGGAGATAAGGGAAAAGAGAGGACTCGCCTATTCCATATACTCCTTTCTATCCTCCTATATGGACACAGGGCTCTTAGGGATCTGTCTGGGGACTGATCCCAAAGAGGTTAACAATACCCTGGGGCTGATCAGTCAGGAAATAAAAAAGATTCAAGATGGGGAAATATCCGAATCAGACCTTGAGGCCGCAAAGGAACACCTGACGGGCGGGATACTTTTGGGGGCCGAAAACACGGATGCCAGAATGATGCGTCTCGCGAAAAATGAATATGTTTTCGGAAGATATATCGGTTATGATGAACTTGTTGAAGAACTGAATCGAGTCTCTATAGATCAAGTGGTGACCTGCGCGAAGGAAGCTTTTAAGCCGGATAATGTCTCCCTTGCGACGCTCGGACCTTTTGACAGGAAAGACCTTGATACGGACAACCCGATTTTGGCCTTAGCGTAACCTTAAAATAGAAGATGCCTTGAGATTTTCCCGGCCGTACGCGGCCGGAATGGCAGCGACGTTATCCACGGTAGTTAAATGGGCGTTTTCCCGGCCGTACGCGGCCTGAATTGTATGAAACAGGGGCAAGTCCGAATCTGGGATCGTTAGACTCGTACTCATCCAAAAACGAAGGTTTTTGGATTTCCATCCTCCGTAGCAGGCTACTGCGGAGGACGGGCGCGCTATCAGCATTCAGCTATCAACTGACAGCAAAAGAAATTAAAAACAGAGACTTGGCTGACTGCTGAAAGTTCCATCCAGGGGTTTCAAGCGCTTCTGGACTCCCACTGCAGTTTATTCCCGCTCGTATGCGAGCGGGGGCGGGAGTGACGGCTTCCGGGACTTTTAAGAGATTGTCAAAGGGGAAATCAAAAAATTGGAGCGGGTACCAATCAAGATCAAGCAACTGGAAAACAGTAAAGATCTGCCGTTACCCGAATATCAAACGGAAGGGTCATCCGGTATGGACATAAGGGCATCGGTAAAAGAGACTGTAATCCTGATGCCTGGTGAAATTAAGGTTATCCCTACGGGCCTGATCGTTTCCATTCCGTCAGGATATGAGGGCCAGATAAGACCGCGTAGCGGATTAGCCTTGAATCATGGCATCGGTATGGTTAACAGTCCCGGCACGATAGATTCGGATTACAGAGGAGAGATCGGTATTATTGTAATAAACTGGGGACAGGAACAATTCATCATAAGGCGAGGTGATCGTATAGCCCAGATGATTATAAACAAAGTATACAGGGCGGATATTACAGTCGTCGATAACCTCGATTCCACACAACGGGGAGGAGGTGGCTTCGGGCACAGCGGAGTGCATTGATATCTATCCATAAATGAAAATTTTTACATGGACATGGATTTTTTTGATCGATTCCCGGTTCGGTCCATCATCTTATACCACGATGATTCCCTGAGATATAATACTCAGCAAGAGGTTCCAGTGTTATAGAGGATGAGATATGCTTTTTTCAGTTCTTGCCTCTGGAAGCGGCGGAAATGCCTGTTACATAGAAACGTCCCGGGCTAAGGTATTAATAGATGCCGGGTTGAGCTGCCGGGAGTTGGTCAGACGTCTGGAACTCATCGGGGCAAAAACGGACAGGCTTGACGCCCTGGTAATTACCCATGAACATTCAGACCATGTCAAGGGGGCAGGACCCCTGTCACGGCGTTTTGATATGCCGGTCTATATCAACATTCCGACCATGAACCGATGCCGGAGAATTCTTGGAGATATTTCCAGGCCTGTCCCCGTTTATACGGGTCAGGAAATTACAATTAATGATATCGTGGTAGAGACGTTTCCCAAGTCCCATGACGCGGCCGATCCCATGGGTTTAATCATCTCTTCGAACGGGGCAAGGCTCGGTCTTATTACGGACCTCGGCAGAAGCACACGACTTATAGAAGACAGGTTAAAGGGTTGCAGGGCCGTTATAATGGAGTTCAATCATGATGATGAGATGTTAGAGCAGGGACCCTATCCCATCTATCTGAAAAGAAGAATAAAGGGACCGGAAGGTCACCTTTCCAATCAACAGGCCTGTGAATTATTGAAAGCCATATCTCATGAAGACCTGGACCTGATTGTCCTGGCCCATATAAGTAAGATAAACAACCTTCCGGAAAAGGCGCTCCATGGGGCAAGTGAGGTCCTTTTGGACCGTGGGCTGAGGAAGACGGAGATCATGATAAGCCGCCAGGATTGTCCTGTTGATTTGATGGAGATTTGAGGGCATTTATTACGTTAACAAACCGTATGTACCGTGGTTTGCAGGATACAGATATTTGCCGTCGAGAACACAACCTGTTGCTTTTGAACCGGAATCAATGGCCATCCGATCGAATAGAAAGCGAAAATCCAGGAGAAGCGATTATCATTGCGAATGTTGTGGCGAAAACGCGCCCTTTTGCTGGATATGCCCCTGCGGTTTTCAGATATGTAATCATTGAATGGAAGAAAATCTGTGGGGGTTTACCTGCAGCGGAGTGAATTGGCAGTGTCCGGATTGCGGCGCGCTGAGGCCTTTTTAGGAGGGATTTCATGAAATTTACGATAAGCCGAAAGTCAGTCATTCGTTCCCTTTCTTTTCCATTTATCCTCTTGGCATTATTTTTTTTCCTTGCTTCCTGCACCGAAATACCCCTTACCCACAGGAAGGGTCTGCACCTTATTAATACAAGTCAGATTTATAAATTAAGTCTTCAACAATATTCAACGATATTGAAAGAATCCAAACTATCAAAGGACAAAGAAAAGGTTCGACAGGTAAAGGAAGTGGGGATGAGAATCGCAAGAGCGGCCGAGGAGTTTTTAATCGATTCAGGCCTTGGTTCCCATGTCAGCGAATATGAATGGGAATTCAATCTGATTGAGGATGACAAGACCGTCAATGCATGGTGCATGCCGGGCGGAAAGGTGGCCGTATATACGGGAATCCTCCCCATCACAAAAGATGAAAATGGACTGGCCGTGGTCATGGGCCATGAAGTGGCCCATGCCATAGCGGAACATGGGAATGAGAGGATGAGCCAATCCCTTATCGTGAGCCTTGGAGGTCTGGCCCTTTCCACGGCCCTGAAGGATGAACCGGGAAAGACCCGGGAGCTGTTTATGACAGCCTTCGGAATCGGTGCGAGTGTGGGTTTTATTCTTCCCTACAGCCGTGTTCATGAATCCGAGGCGGACAGGATCGGTCTGGTGTTAATGGCGAGGGCCGGTTACGACCCAAGAGGGGCTATCCCTTTCTGGAAGAGGATGAGTGAGAAGGAAGGCCCCCGGCCCCCGGAGTTTCTATCCACTCACCCCGTTCCGGAAACAAGGATCGAAAACTTAAAAAATCTCATTCCGGAAGCCATGCCTTATTACGAAAAATCAAAGAAACAGGCATAGCCTCCTTTAGTTAGTGTCCATCCAGAAATAGGATATTTCTGGATAGAGCTTTCAGAGATCAGCGTTCAGCCTTCAGCTAATTCCTTGTTTTTAGAGGCTTTGGCTGAGCGCTGAATGCTGAGTGCTGATAGCGCAAGTCCGGAAATGTTAGTTTCCGGATGAGCACTAGTTAACAGAGGACACGGGTGTCCATTCAAGAAGCAGATCCTGAATGAGAAGAGAACCCAACCGGATAGAGAACAGGACCATTGAAGATCCTGCCCTTCATGTGGTTTTATACCAGCCGGAAATCCCTGCGAACACCGGCAATATTGCACGGTTATGCGGTGCCGCGGAGATAAGACTGCACCTGATCCACCCCCTCGGTTTTAGGGTGGACGATAAACACCTGAAAAGGGCCGACCTGGATTACTGGCGCGATATCGATGTAAGACACCATGATAGTTTTTCTGTTTTTTTGGATCATGAGGATGAAATCGGGTCAAGACTCATAGCTTTCAGCAGGCACGCGGAGCCGGATTACACACATGCAAATATAAAACATGGCTATTATCTCCTCTTCGGTCAGGAAACAAAGGGTCTTCCCCATGACATCCGTTCCAAATATGAATGCTATAGAGTACCCATTTGGGGAAGGGTGCGCAGCCTGAACCTCTCCACGACGGTCGGGATTGTTGTTTATCATTATCTCCACCAGATGGGGCGTTTTTAAGGCCGTTGAGAAAAGGGTCTCAAAGGAGAACTCTCAAATGGATAGATTAAGCGCTTTTTTCAGGACATCCCTGTTGGGCGGTATCATCGTCATACTACCGGTCGCCATACTCGCCTTTGTCTTTGTCTGGATCTATCACTTTATCACCGATCTGATACAGCCCCTGACCAACATGATTCTCACGAGATACCAACTCCCTGAAATCACGGCCGATGTCATAGCTATCGTCATCATCATCCTGGGTTGTTTTATTATTGGAATCTTTGTAAAGACCAAGTTAGGTGAATTGGTGTTCCGGACAATCGAGCACAGAATCCTGAAAGCGGCACCTGGTTATTCCCTGGTGAAGGAGACGGTAGTCCACCTGCTCAGTAGAAAGGAATCCCCCTTTTCCAAGGTGGCCCTGGCCCGGATTTTCGAGAACGATACCCTCGTATCGGGCTTTATAACGGACAGGCACCCGGATGGTAGCTATACGATCTTTGTCCCGACGGGCCCGAATCCGACGTCGGGGATGATATATCATGTGAAAGGGGAATACGTGTATCCCGTGAATGTTACCATAGAGGAGGCCATGCGATCCATTCTCAGTTGCGGGGCGGGTTCGACGAAATTGATAGAACAGTACTTGATTGGCAGGGGCGAAAGGACCTGAACGCCGGACCAAAAAGTGATTCCCATTACCCCGACCATTGCAATCCATGAAAGAGAGATCCAGGAGGAGTTCATCCACGCCTCAGGCCCCGGAGGCCAGAATGTTAACAAGGTCGCGACGGCCGTTCAGCTCCGATTCGATGTTCGAAATTCCTCCTCTTTGCCGGATGACGTACAGGAGCGTCTGATGAAACTGGCGGGAAAGAGGATGACAGAGGAAGGTGTCCTTATTATCAAGGCAAGGCGATTCCGTTCCCAAGACAGGAATCGACAGGACGCCGTCAACCGATTGATTGCCCTGATTCAAAGGGCCGTTGAAAAACCCAAACCAAGGCGGAGGACAAAGCCGACCATTTCATCCGAAAGACGAAGATTAGAGAAAAAACGCCGTCATAGTATAATCAAACGGACACGCCGAACAATCCCCACACAGGAAGATTATTAACCCGGGAAAATCCTATCTTTGGCACGATTCTTGCTCTTTTTTAATAAAATCAGGATCTAATCACATCCGCAAGGGGAAAGGAGCAGGGATGTCCGATAAATTGGGACTCAGGGACAGGATTTTGATAGATTTTTTCGGATGGGTCACGGGTATGCGTTTGCTCAATCCCCCGAAGTTCTCATTTCCGCGGGAAAAGAGAAGGACCACCGGAGCTATGCTTCCGATTGAAAACAAAGGATCCCCTCACATCTGTACTTCTCTTGTGGACGCGGGTCCCACAATCCACTGACATCTGCCTATTCATAGAATCTCTCACTTTTTTCTTGACAGAAGCCTGAATAATATCCTTATCTCATTCATGTAAGAACATGATTTGAGGGAATATAATGAACCTTACCGCCATAATAACCAACATGAGATTTCAGGATATCCTGGATATCCTTTTTCTCACCCTGGTAGCCTATTATCTCTATATCTGGTTCCGGGGCACAAAGGCGTTCAAGGCCCTGATCGGGCTGATTGTTCTGGGTGTCGTCTTTACCATAGCGCGAACCTGGGGCCTTTTCCTTACTACCTGGGTCTTTCAGATCTTTTGGCAGGTCCTGGTTATCCTGCTTATTATACTCTTTCAATCGGAGATTCGGCAGGCTCTTGAAAAGGTTAACCCACTTAAATCTTTAGGTTTTTATAAGGTCCCGGATCCGGGCAAATGGGTACCCTCCTTCACGGCGGGTGTTTTCCAATTGGCTTCACGCAATATCGGCGCTCTTATCATCATTGAGAGGATCGACTTAATAGAAGAGTGGATAACCGGTGGCCGTCCCTTGAATGGAGATCCGGTTCCAGAGGTGCTATTGAGCATATTCCAGAAGGAATCCCCACTGCATGACGGTGCAGTGGTGATCAGGGGGGGACAGATTGTAGTTGTTTCTTCTTATCTGCCCTTGAGTTCTGCAGAGGGGCTTCCCAATGAATGGGGGACAAGGCACAGGGCCGCCCTCGGCCTGACGGAACGCTGTGACGCTTGGGTCGTGATCGTTTCAGAGGAGAGAGGAGAGGTATCTGTCGCAAGGTACGGTAAAATTGAAAAGATGGAAACCGCTGAAAGGCTTTCCAGACTTGTTATTGAAGCCATAGGCCCGATCACCCCGCCCGGAATGACCTGGTAGCACAGGCTCCGCCTGCTTTTGACAAACCGGTGGCCTATTAAGGTCGGCAGTTTTGTGTTGGTCTGCCTCTTCTGGTTCATGCTGGCAGGCCAGCAGGATTTTCAGGTTGAACTGACCGTTCCCCTGGGATTAAAAAATATCCCCTCAGGGATGGAGATAACCAGACCTTTGAATCCTGAAGTCCAGGTTACTTTCCGGGGACTCAGAAGGGATGCGAGCACGCTCAGTGAGAAGAATGTACACGTGGCGGTCGATCTGTCTTTGGCACGAACGGGCAAAAAGGTCTATTCCATCACAAGGGATCAGATATCGCTGCCGAACGATCGAATCCAGGTAGTAAGGATCGAACCGGCCAGGTTGGAGTTTGAGTTTAAACCGGTTCCCTGAAGCATGGGTATCAAGTCTTAGAATAGATCCGCCACGACCTGCGCGACCATATCGCCTACTTCGCTGGTGCTAAAACCCATTCGGTTGGCCTCCATGCTCTTGAGTTTATTGGCCGTTACATATTTAACCGCATTCTCAACGGCATCTGCCGCTTCCTGTTCACCGATTGTCTCAAGCATCATGGAGAGGGCACAAATAGCGGCCAGGGGATTTATTATCCCCATACCCGTGTATTTGGGGGCTGAACCTCCTATGGGTTCGAACATGCTTACCCCTTCCGGATTAATGTTTCCTCCTGCTGCGAGTCCCATGCCTCCCTGGGTTATGGCGCCGAGGTCGGTGATAATATCACCGAACATATTTCCGGTGACAAGAACGTCAAACCATTCGGGGTTCTTTACCATCCACATGCAGGCTGCATCCACATGATAATACTCCCGGGTTATGTCAGGATATTCCTTCTCGCCCATTTCATGAAACGCACGCTCCCATAGATTATATATGTATGTCAGGACGTTTGTCTTTCCCACCAGGGCCAATGTATTGCTGTCCCCTTTGCCACGGGATCGCTTGCCGTATTTCCGTGCATATTCAAAGGCGTATTTTAGGCACCGATCCACCTGGTGGCGATTATACACGGCCGTCTGGACCGCCACCTCATGGGGGGTCCCCTTCATGGTAAAACCGCCCGCACCCGTGTACTGATCGCCCGTGTTTTCCCTGACTACACAGTAGTCGATCTCTTCCGGTCCCTTGTTTTTAAGAGGGGTCGCGACTCCAGGATAAAGTCGAACGGGACGCAGATTAATGTACTGATCGAGCTCGAACCGGGCTCGAAGAAGAATCCCTTTTTCAAGGATGCCGGGTGCGACGTCCGGATGGCCGATCGCCCCCAACAGAATAGCATTGAACTCCCTGAGTTCTTTAAGGGCGCTGTCGGGAAGGGTTTCCCCTGTCCTTAAATAGCGTTCTCCGCCGAAATCAAATTCCGTTGATTCGTATTTAAAGCCGAATTTATCAGAAGTCGCTTCCATCACCTTCAGGGCTTCGGCTGTCACTTCGGGGCCTGTACCATCCCCGGGAATAACGGCTATCCTGTAC
>CAYTUL010000145.1:0-8429 GCA_964441135.1 uncultured Desulfobacteraceae bacterium
CGATGGCGTCATCCACGATGATGCCCAGGACCAGGATAAGACCGAAGAGGGTCACATTATCGATGGAGAGGTGCAAGAGCTTCATAAGGATGAAGGTGATCAAAAAGGACACGATCATACCGGCAGAGGCATATAGGGCATTCCCTGTGCCTATGGCAATCCCGAGGATAATGAAGACGGCCAGGATGCCTAAGAGGGCGTTGGTCTGGAGCTTGCCGATGCTCTGCTTGATTCCCCTTGATTGATCAAAGTTGATATTGGCCTTCAGTCCGGGGTATTGTTCCTGCAACTCCTCCACCAACGCCCTTACATCGTCTGCGACCCGGATTATGTTCACGTCTTTTTTACGCTTCACATCCAGGATAAGGGCGTTCTTGTTATAAATGAAAGACTGTATCCGGGGAGATTCAAGGGTATTGGTCACCCTGGCGATGTCCCCCAGATAGACTGTTCCGGCATCACTGCTCCTCAGGGCCAGCCTGGAGAGATCCTGGGGTATGCCCGGTTCGCCTTTCAGCCGTATGGCGGTCTCATTACGGCCTATCTCGAGTGTTCCACCTGGGAGATTCCTGGACCTGCCTGAGACAGCCCCTGCCACCTCTGAAATAGAGATGTTAAAGGCGGACATACGGCGGGGATTCAACTCCACCCAGATCTCCTTTTCCCTCCTGCCCTGGATCTGGACTTCTGAAACACCATCGATATCCTCAAGATTTCTTGCCACATCTTCCGCAATATCCTGAAGCTGCATCATGGGAAGATCCCCGTAGAGCCCCACGAGGCAGACGGGCAAAAAGGCCATATCTACCTCCATTACTACGGGTACCCTGGCTTCCGCAGGGAGATCTTCCACCAGATCTACCGCGTTTCTGATCTTCTGCATCCCGGCGTCAATTTCCTCTTCGGTCAGGTCCGGTTGAAATTTTATATCTATATCAGATGTACCATCAATGGACAAGGACTTGAAACTCTTGATCTCGGAGATGCCCCTGAGCTTGTCCTCGATCTTATTGGTGACCAGTTTCTCTACCTCCTCGGGAGAGAAGCCGGGGACAATGGTCATGATGAATGCCTCTCCGATGGTGATATCCGGGTTCAGATATCTGGGCATTGACCGGTAGGAGTAGATGCCTAAGATGATGATGAGTATCAGGCTCATCCTGACGATGACGGGTCTTTTTATGGCGAGTCTCGTTAGGGACATCTATTTTTCTCTAATCAATCTCTGTGTAATCCTGCGGCTCTTTGGGATCCATTTTCGAATAGAGGAACATACCGTCATAACTTCTGAACCACATCCTCCCTTTTCCCCTATTTCAGCCCTAAGGACCTTTATTCATATATTTCGCTTTCATGTTACTTTCCGCTTATGGGTTGAAATGTGTTCGGGATTCGAAGTTGAGACCGACTCAGCCAGATCTGATCAATCCGATGAGGTATTTGACGAGGTTGAATACGGATCGTATGATCCCCGTCACGCTTCAATTCAATCGCAATAGGTCTATTACTGTTACCTGCCCAACCGTAGACTCCGGCCGGATGGGTGTCCAGCCAGTTCCCTGCGCAAAGGGCTCCCTTTCGGGTACCGATCTGATCATCCACCTGCAGCCAAACGGAATCCGCCCTGTTGGTTTTGTCGCTTTTCCCTCTTAACCAAACGTAATATCGACCTGCAGGAGCCGAAAATCGTGTCTCAAAATATACCTCTGGATTTGATTTCGCCCGTATATTCGCTCCGGCGGAAAACTCCACCGCCTGCCCGTTGGATGCATCATTGTCATTGACCAGATTAATACCGATTGATGACCGGTCTGTGATGGAGCCGGCATCCAGGATGATGTCCTTCTCGGGATCATATGTTATCGGCATTGGGGCTTGGTTTCTTGATGCCACCATGACAGCGAAAAAAATCAAACCGATATAGAAGACAGGCACGATAGTCAATACTATCTTCTTCCGGAAAATAGCATAAAAAGGATTGGTGGTCTTCATTCCGAATAAAAAGCGGAGCACATTCAGGCGCCTTACCAGCAATTCATACAATGATATTATGATAATAAAAGAAGCAGTCGTTATTATTATGTATTTTGTACCGACACCCATACCCCATTGGATCACGTAAAAACCGATTATCAGGAGTATGGTCTGGTGAAGTATGTAAAAAGGGAGTACCGCCTCGTTGGCATAGGCCAGGAACCTGTTTTTAAAGTTCAGAAACCGGCTGCCGAGACCCAATAAGCCGATGATCCAGCACCAGGCGAGAAGCCCCCTCAGGAAGGAGATGATTATCCAGCCCGCGGATATAGGGGATGGGCCGGCACCGGGATTTGTGATATCCCGATTATATCTCGCCAAGGCGGAAAGGTCCGGCGAGCTGACACCGAATTGTAAATAAAGATAGAGTATCGTCAGGATCGAGGCCGCTATTATAGACGCCGCGCTATATCGCTTTATTGTTTCCTGAATTCGGTCGTTGGAAAAAAGCAGATACCCATAGATGAAAAATAGGGGATAGGAGAGCGAATTCCAGCCCCCCATTATCCTCGTAAAGCCTATTCCCATCATATCGGCCAGCAGGGCCGTAACACCAAGAGGCAGGAAAAGGAGAAGCAGGGCCCAGGGTCTTTCGAACAGCCCTGAGATTCGCGAAAGAATGCTCGAACCTGTTTTTCTGAAGGGGAGGAAAACAGGAAGCAGGATCAATGAAAACATAAAAAGATCCATAAGATACCAGAGGTGCATGCCCTGAAAGGCGAAATTGCCGCTAAGGGGGTAAATACCGTAGAAATAGTGTGGATACCACTCAATGAAGGTGCCGCTGAAACTCCCGTCCATCAAACGCTCGAGATAGACCTGGGGGGGCGCAATTATAAAGATACCTATCAGGACCAGGGGAATCAGGATTCGCAGGGTCCGCTCCCTGATAAAATCTCCGGCCCTCCGGGATCTCAGGGAATAAAATACCGCTGCCCCGGAGATGATGAAGAAGAGGGGCATCATCCATTGTTGAAAGAACTCCCTGTGGATGGTCGAGGCAAGGCTCCTCGCAGTGCTCTGAATGGGATAGGTGCGAAAATCAAAGAACCTGTCGCAGTGGTAGAAAAAAACCGAAAGTATGGCCATGACCCTCAGCCAGTCCAGGTAGTAGAGCCTCCCTTCCCGGATCGTTGCAACAGATTCGGTATGTTGGGATGTCTTATCTTTCATGGCTACTCCGGTCTGTTAATATGTTACCGGGTCACCCGTCCTCAATCCCGCTGGATTGGTGATGACGGGTTCGCCGTCATGGAGGCCTGAAAGGATCTCCACCCTCTGCCGGTAGTAGGAGCCCAGGAGGACCTCCTTGAATCTGGCCCTTCCATCCTCGACCACAAACAATCCCAGGCGACCTTCCTCCTCGGAAAGCCATGCCATGGAGACCTTTATGGACCTCTTCTGATCCCATAGGGGAAGCATGACCCTGACGGTCATGCCATCGGCCATTCGTTGATCCCTCTTATCCACCTCAAGCTCGATAGGAAAGGAGCGGGTGCGGGGATCGGCAGTGGGGGAAATGAACAGGAGCCTGCACCTGAACTCCTCGCCGGGGATCGCATCAACCGTGAAGGAAAAGTCCTTGTCCCTTTTCATCAGGGTGATATCCCTTTCTGAAAGGGATAGGCCAATCTTCATCCTGCTGTTGTCAACCACCCGTGTGATAATAGTCCCGGGGCCTGCGACCTCTCCCTCCTCTAAGTCGCGGAGGGCTATGACACCATCGCAGGGTGAGGGGACCCGGGACTTTTTTAACCGGTCCTCTGCCAGGGCCAGGGCCGCTTTGGCCTGGTCCCTTGCCGCCTTAGCCGCCTCCCTGTCTTCGTCGCGCGCGCCCTTTTTTGAGAGCTCCAATTGCTGTCTCGCTGCCTCCAGACTGGCCCGGGCCATCTCAAGGGCCCTTCTGGCGGAATCGAATTCACTGTTGGAGACCGCTCTTAGTTCATGAAGATCCCTGATCCTCCTATAATGATCCTCCGCCTCATCAAAGGCTGCCTCCGCCTCCCGGACTCCTGCCATTACCATGCGCGTCTCTTCCGGTCTGCTGCCCCTCTGGACCTTCTTGAGGTTACTCTCTGCCAGGGCCAGTGCAGCTTTGGCCTGTAGGACCTCGATTCGGATACTCTCCGTGCCAATATTGGCAAGGAGCTGGCCCTTTTTGACAATATCCCCCTTCTCAAAATAGAGCCTCTCGATGGTTCCGCCTATCTCCGTGGCCGCATCGACCTTGAGACAGGCGGAGAGGCTGCCCACGCGCTCAAGCCTCTCCTGTAAAGGCCGGGCCTCTGCCTTAACGACATTTACGGATTTGGGCTTTGGAGACGGGCTTTGTGTATCTGCTATTGCGTAGCCATTCCCTTCCTGACCGCAGGCCTGGATCAGGAGGAGAGAAAGGGCCAGGCCCGGAAATATCCATCTTTGTTTCAAAAATTCCCTCATCTCCTTTCCCCCCTCTCCCTTGAATCTAAGTGACTATTTCCTTGAACCGGGCTCCGGTTCTCCTGCCCGTGAGATTGCCCGAGTGATCCCTATCCCCGGTCTCAAGACGCACTTGTCCGGTTTGTGAAATATCCTGAGATACTCACTTTAAAAGGTGAATTAAAATGCGTCTTGGATTTTTTCGGGGAGGATCAGGATTCGGAGTTCAGCCTTTTCTCCCAGTCGAACTCGGGCCTTGTTACCGTGTGCTCCATTCTTTCAATACGGCGCTCAAGGTTTTCATAGCGCCTCTTGATGCGATCCATAGCCCCATGTTTTGACCGGACATAGCTTTCGTAAAACTCCTGTTCATCCTCGTTTTCAATGGGTATGACCGGCTCCGGCTTCATTATAAAAGCGGCTACGAAATAGATGACCCCCGTGGGCCAAAAGCCGGTGATTAAAAAGAGGACAATGGCTATAAGGCGGACCCAGAAGACAGAGAAATCAAAGTATTCAGCCAGGCCCTTGCAGACACCGAGTATCATGCCGTTCCTGGAGCGATGTAATCCACCTTCGAACAGGCCGCGGATCTTGTTCCCTGAAAAGGGTTTTCGAAATGACCGATTGCCTCTTCCCCTGTAAAATCTGTATCTTCTATGTCCCCTCATTATTCTCTTTCCTTTCTGTCTTTTTCCCGGTCAATGATGATTGTCTCGAGGGCCTCCACACGCTCTTCCATTCTCGCCAGACCCTGGTAGATCTCCTGCATGATCCTCGCTTCTTCTGACTGGGTCTTACGTTCCTTCGGCGTAACGCCTCCTTTTAGTATATTCAGACCCATAAGGACCGTACTCCCTATGATGGCTAAGGCCAGGACGATTCCTCCGAAAACGATTAATACGATGATGACAGCGGGCATATCCGGGAATACCTTTCTTTATATTAATAGTGATTTTAGCGAATTAAATGAATAGAAGTCCAGATAATTTAAACGGTATTCCCCTGTCTGGAAGCCTGCGAAGACTTTAGTTCCCGCAATTCCTTTTCGATCTCGTCATCCACATCAAGGCCCTCTAATTCATCCTCCAGGCTGGGCCGGGTACCGTAGTTAACAAGGTCCGCCTCTGCTTCCATTCTCTCAATCCGGTTTTCCAGTTCATCAAACCGGTACATTGCCTCGGCGCTGCCCATCCGGCGAATCTCCTGCTGGGCCATTCTTTTCCTGTTTGCGTGAATGTGGCGCTGTACAAGGATGCGCTGTTTTTCACGGGCCCCTGCCAGCTTCTCTTCAAGCTGCCGGATGTCGTCCTGGTATTCATCAATAAGGGCATTATGCTCCATCAGCTCCTGTTCAAGAGCCTCTGCCCTGTCGGAGTATTTCCTCTTTTCGATGAGGGCCTCTCTCGCGAGATCATCACGTCCTCTGTTGACCGCGATAGGGGCCTTTTCCACCCAGTACTGTACGCGTGAACGCACTTCCTCAAGCTGGCGGTTGACCTTCTTAGCGCCGGCCATGACACCCGCGCATGAGGCCTTGATCTCAACAAGCGTGTCTTCCATTTCGCGGATCATCAGTTTCACGAGCTTTTCAGGATCTTCGGCCCTGTCAAGCATGGCATTAATATTTGAGCTGACGATATCACGAAATCTTGTAAAAATACCCATGGTATGTCCTCCTTTTGAATTAGCTTTTGACCTATCAGGAGAGCATGAATCATGCCAATCCCCCTTTTTCATTAAAAAGGAAATAATATTAGGATGTTAAAGGCTTGACAGGAATACGGCCATATGGTAATTATTACCAATAATTAGTTTATTAGACCATATTACGGTTTTTCAACGCGAGGAATCCATGTCAAAAGAAAGAAAACCCTTGAACACGGGAACTTCGGTCAGGACCAGGGAAGCCTTAGGACAATCGGAAAAATTCCTGGAATTTCAGGAACGGCTCGCCAGGGTCGCCCCGATCGATCGGCCCGTCCTTCTCATGGGCGAGAGGGGTACGGGAAAAGAATTAGCCGCGTCCAGGTTGCATTTCCTCTCCATCAGGTGGCAGGGCCCTCTGGTGGCCCTGAACTGTTCGGCCCTCAATCCTTCCCTGATCGAGTCAGAGCTCTTCGGTTATGAAAAGGGTGCCTTCACCGGTGCGGAACAGCGGCATCAGGGAAGGTTCGAGGCCGCCGACGGCGGAACACTGTTCCTGGATGAGATAGGCAATATCCCCATGGAGGTCCAGGAAAAGATTTTGAGGGTCGTGGAGTACGGCACCTTTGAACGGGTGGGGAGCTCCTCGGGTATCGAAGTGGATGTACGCATCATTGCCGCTACAAACGCGGATTTGATGGCCCTCGCATCCCGGGGCCGATTTAAACAGGATCTATTAGACAGGCTTTCATTCGAGGTCCTGTTTCTTCCGCCCCTGAGAGAACGAAGGGAGGACATCCTTTTTCTTGCCAACCATTTCGCATCGAGAATGGCCTTTGAGTTGGGCAGGGAAGAGATGCCCGCGTTTTCAGAAGAAGCGGCCGGAGCCCTCGAAAACTATTCCTGGCCGGGAAACGTCCGTGAGCTGAAGAACCTGGTTGAACGGGCCGTATACCGGTCCCAATCATCCCTGATCGAGGAGATCGTCTTCGATCCCTTCCTGTCTCCCTATGATAAAGGGCCGTCAAAAAAGGGAAAGGAGGCCGCGGTTGGGAAAAAAGAGTCAGAGGACGATGATCTCTTAAAAAAACCCTTCAAGGAGGCCCTGCGGGAATTGGAAATCCGGCTAATGAGAAAGGCCCTGACAGAAACGAGATATAACCAGAAGGCGGCCGCAGGGAAGTTGGGACTTACATATAATCAGTTCAGGGGCCTCTATCGAAAACTCCATGATGAGCTTGAATGACGAGGTGCCTGGGCTATGATTAATTTAATCCCAGTACTTTTTCGAGGGAGGACTTATACTTTTCCAGCTCGACCTGGAGCTCGGCAAGGAGCAGGTCGGGGGCCATGAGGTTTATGGCCTCCGTGGTAGCGGAGAGCATTATTCCCGGATCATGTTTGGGGCCGAGCCCCAGTTTATGGCAGGTGAGATTAGCGAGTCGTACGATATTGATAAGAACATTGTCCCCCGGAACTTCGATCTCATCATGGCGGAGCACGACCAGGCAGTAGGGGTCGGGCATATTCAGGTGGCGCATAAGCTGTTCTCCACTGTCGCAGTGCATGCTCTCGAGAATATCATCGATGACGCTGCTGGAGATATCCCAATCGATCGGCTCGGAATCCTGTACGTCCTCTATGATCTTCAGCAGGAGAAGTTTTCCGATATCGTGAAGGAGACCGGCTAAAAAGCTCTCTTCCGCTAATTTATTCAAGCCGAGGCGCTCCGCGAGCCATTTGCTCGCCACTGCGACACTGAGGGAGTGAATCCACAGGGGATTCATCCAGCGCTTGTAGGATTTCTTAAGGGAAGAATAGGACCTTTTCTGGGTCACCACCATCACGAGATTGATAATGCTTTTTATGCCGAGACGCACGGTGGCATCCCAGATCGTGGAAACCGGATGAAGCCCGTAGTAAAAAGACGAGTTCGCCATCTTGAGGGTCTGGGAAGCAAGGGATTGATCTTTCTCGATAATCTTGGCGATATCCCTGGCTCCATAATCGTCGCTGGCCAAGAGCTGCTGGAGTTTTAAAGCCACCCGGTCGAATACAGGGAGTTCAATACCTCCATGGTCAAGTCTCTCTTTTATGTATTCGACGATGGACTTATCCGGCATCAGACATCTCCGATTAATCGATTTATCTGTTCTATGGACCGGGGAGCTTCTAAGAGCGGAAGCTGTTTCAGCACTTCCGGGATGCTTGTGATCCCCTTGGACGCCTTGAGTAATCCGTCTTCCAGCAGGGTTACAAGTCCTGTCGTTTCAATACATATTCGTCTTATCTCATAGGATGTCTTCCGTTGCAGTATGGCTTCCTTCACA
>CAYTUL010000146.1:0-8429 GCA_964441135.1 uncultured Desulfobacteraceae bacterium
GGGCAGCGGCGGACCGATAGCTGTCGGAGCCGCTCTGGCCGCTAAAAAAAGAAAAAGCGGGCAGGTGGTTGTGTGCTTCTTCGGAGATGCCGCCACGAACACGGGAGCGTTTCATGAAAGTGCCAATTTTGCCTCTCTCTATAAACTGCCCCTGGTATTTGTCTGTGAGAATAACCTGTATGGTATTTCGGTTTCCATGAAACGGCACACCAGAGTGAAGCATATCGCGGATCGTGCTGCAGGATATGCTATGCCGGCGGTCATTGTGGATGGCAACGATGTAATGCGTGTTTATAAAACCGTCGGGAAGGCGGTTTCTTCCGCCCGTAAAGGCGAGGGCCCCACATTGGTGGAATGCAAGACATACCGCTTCAGGGGGCATTTCGAGGGTGATCCGAATCTGGGGGAACGCTACCGCACGAAAAAAGAAATGGATCGTTGGAAGGCCAAATGTCCGATCAAGCGGCTGAAACACAAGATCCTCAAGGAAAAATTCGTCACCAAAAAGGAGATCGAAAAATTAGAGAAAGAGGTCCGGCAGCGGGTAGAAGACGCCATGTCCTTTGCCGAAAAATCCCCCTTTCCGGCCGGGGAAGAGACCTTGGATGATGTGTTTGCATGATGGAACAGGAGAAGAAGATGAGAGAGATACTATTCAGGGAAGCCATTAATGAGTCTCTGAGACAGAACCTCGAAATGGATGAACGGGTCTTCCTGATGGGGGAGGACGTCGGTGTCTTTGGAGGATTGTTCCAGGTCACAGCGGGTCTGGCAAAGGACTTCGGATTGGACAGGGTCATGGATACGCCGATTTCAGAGTCCGCCATCGTCGGGGGCGGTATTGGTTCGGCCATAAACGGCATGCGGCCCGTGGTCGAAATCATGAACACGGATTTCCTCTTTGTCTGCATGGACCAGGTGGCGAATCAGGCCGCCAAGATGCATTATATGTTCGGCGGGCAGGTATCCATTCCCCTGGTTATAAGGACTTCCTGCGGCGGGGGAAGGGGCGCCGCCGCCCATCATTCCCAGAGTCTCCACGCCCTTTTTATGCATATTCCTGGTATAAAAATAGCAATCCCTTCCACACCCTATGATGCGAAAGGCCTTCTCAACACCGCCGTAAAGGATGACAACCCCGTCTTATTCTTTGAGGATAAGATGCTCTATAATATAAAAGGGCAGGTCCCTGAGGAGTATTACACGATACCCTTCGGTCAGGCCGAAACGAGAAGACGGGGGCGGGACCTGACCGTCGTCGCCACCTTCAGGATGGTCCAGAAGGCCCTTAACGCGGCGGACGACCTCCAAAGGGAGGGTATAGACATTGAGGTGATCGACCCGAGAACCCTCTGCCCGTTAGATAAAGAGAGTATCATCGAATCAATAAAAAGGACCGGAAAACTGATTACGGTGGATGAGGGCAATAAAACCAACGGATTCGGGAGTGAGATCGCCGCCCTTGTGAGCGAGGAAGCCATCGAGTATTTGCAGGCCCCCATCATAAGGATCGCCGCGCCCATGACCCCGGTCCCCTACGGGCCGACCCTTGAAAAGTTCTATATCCCCGATGAAGAGAATATAAAAGAGGCCGTCAAAAGGGTTATGGCCTATACCTAGTGGATTGATGGAAGCCCATGGGATTCATAGGGTGGCGCAAGGCGCAGGGCGTAAGGCGCAGGGCGTAAGGCGCAGGGCGTAAGGCGCAGGGAAAGAATTAACGCGATAATTCGGAATATACGAAAGGAATATCATGGCAATTGAAGTTGTAATGCCCGCCCTGGGGCTTACAGTGGAAAAGGGAACCATTATCCAATGGCTCAAGAAGGAAGGAGAGCCGGTAGAGAAGGGAGAACCCCTTTTTGAGGTGGAGGCCGATAAGGTGACCACGGAAGTGGAATCCCCCGCAGGCGGCATCCTTTCCAGAATACTGGTTACAACGGATGTGGAAGTTCCCATACTTACCGTGGTCGCTATTATCACGGAATCGGGCGAAGAACTGCCGGCTGAATATTCAATTCCTGCGGCCCCTGCCCAGCCGGCCGGTTTGGGTGCGGATGATGGAATGGAGAAAGGCGTCCCCCTTCGAGCTTTGCCCGCGGCCAGAAAGCTTGCCAGGGAGAGAGGCCTGGAACTGAGTTCCGTTACGGGCTCCGGGCCTGACGGTGTTATCCTGGTCCGGGATGTCGAAAAGGCCCTGGCCGCTCCCCCGCCGGAAACAATGGTAAAAGCCACTCCCCTTGCCCGCAGGGTCGCTGAAACAGAGGGTATCCCAATAGACAAAATAGAGGGTACCGGGGTTTCCGGACGGATCATGCGGGCCGATGTGGATCGGTCTGCGGGGGAATCGGCCGCTCCGGGACCCGGACAGGTGATTCCTATGAGTTCCATGCGCCGGGTCATTGCTCGCCGGATGTCGGAAAGCGCGTTCACGGCGCCCCATATATACTTCTTCACGGATGTACACATGGACCCCCTTCTCAATTTCAGGAAGGAGATTATTCAGGAATTTGAAGGCCGGTTTGGACTTCGACCCTCCGTCAACGATTTTTTGATCAAGGCGGTCGCCTTGAATCTTCTTGACTTTCCCAATCTAAATGCCATTCTAAAGGATGAGGCAATACACCTATTGCCCGACATCCATGTCTCTTTGGCCGTGGCCCTACCCGAGGGACTCATTGTTCCGGCGATTTCAAACGCCGATAAAAAGGGGATTGCGGAGATCGCGAGGGAACGAAAAGATCTCGTAGAGCGGGCGCTTAAGGGAAAATTGACTCGCGATGAACTGCAACGGGGGACCTTTACCGTATCGAGTCTCGCTCAATATGATATCACTCATTTTACCGCTATTTTGAATCCGCCCCAGAGCGGTATCCTTTCGGTGGGCAAAACCAGGGACGTCCTCGTGATGGTGGAAGGTAAAGTAAAAGTGAACCGGGTGTCCACCCTCGGGCTTGGTGTGGACCACAGGATCATCGACGGCGCCGTGGCAGCGGATTTTCTTCAGAATCTGAAATGGAAGATAGAGCGACCCCTTTTCACTTTTCTTGATATATAGGGACAGTAAACATGGAAAACGAAACCTACGATGTCGTTGTTCTCGGTGGAGGTGCCGGTGGCGTGCCTGCTGCTATAAGGGCGGCCCAATTAGGCGGCCGGGTAGCGATTATTGAGGCCGGTGACTTGGGCGGGCTCTGCATGAACAGGGGCTGTGTGCCTTTCTGCCATTTTATGGCCGCATCCGGTATCCTGGGTAACCTTGACCTCGGAAAGGAGATGGGCCTCACTTTTTCCGGCTCTTCCCTGGAGTACTCTTCCCTCCTGAAACGGCAGAATGAGCTTATCGCCTTTATGAGGAAAGGTGTAAGGGGACTGCTGAATAAAAACCGGGTCAAGATCATCGAGGGACGGGGCAGGCTTGCCGGCAATGGAAAGGTGGAGGTGAACGGAGAAGCCCTCCTCTACAGGAAACTTATATTGGCCACGGGTGGAAAATGGATTGCACCCGACCTGCCCGGTATGGACCGGGAAGACGTGATGACCAGTGACGGTCTATTGGAGACGGAAGATCTTCCCAAAAAGATTTTACTGTTTGGTAAAAGCCCGTGGCTTATTGAAATCGGTCAGTATCTCCGACAGTTCGGTTCGGAAGTCACTCTGGCCACAAAAGCCGGGAGCCTTCTTCCGGATGAGAACAAGACCATTCGTACCCGGATCACCAGGGTCCTGAAAAGTCAAGGAATCCAAGTCTTCACAAGGGTTGAGGCCCTGGAACTGGAAAGAAAAAAAGAAGGCCTTCAGGCTGTAATCCTTGTGAAAGACAAACAGGAAATCCTGATTGTGGATCGGATGGTCGTCTTGAAAAGGAAAGCGGCCCTTGATGATTTGGGACTGGATACCCTGGGATTTGATGAGAGCAGCGAATATCTCATCACGAATGATCGTCTCGAGACAAGGGTTTCCGGCGTCTATGCCATAGGAGACCTTTCGGTACCGGAACAAAGGCATTATTCCCATTCCGCCTCCGCCGGAGGGTTCATTGCTGCGGAAAACGCCATGGGTTTGGAAAGGAGCTTCGATCCTCGAGTAATCACCAGGATCCTTTTCACCAGGCCGCAGGTGGCCTGCGTGGGTCTAACCCGCAGGGAGGCGGAAAGCGCCGGATATGAAGTGATCGTGGGGACCGCTCCACTTTCCATGAATCCCTATGGTATGCTCCTGTCCCAGGCCGAAGGGATCGTGGAGATCGTATCGGAGAGGAAATACGGCGAAATCCTCGGTATTCATATCATCGGGGAGTATGCCGCTGAGATGGCCGGGCAGGCCGTATTGGCCATACAGTTGGAAGCTACCCTGGAAGATATCGCCAGAAGCGTATTCCCCCATCCAACCCTGAGTGAATTTCTGCCCGAAGCCGCGAGAGAGGCCCTCGGCCGGACGATCTATATTCCCTAATCGGAATATTTTGAGATTCACCGGAAAAACCGCACGAAAAGGAGGTTCATCATGAAATATAACAGACCGCATGCAACCGCCCATTGGGGACTCATGGCCACGGACTGGGAGGCGGGGGTGGACTACCCCGGCCTTATCCGTGACAGATTTGAAAAGGCCCGGGCCTCTGTCCAGACAAACGGATTAGGAGCGGTATTGGCCTTCAATTTCGACAATATCCGCTATATCACTGGCACCCATATTGGAGAATGGTGCAGGGACAAGATGAATCGTTACGCCATCTGTCCAAAGGAGGGGGGAGCCTATCTCTTTGATCCGGCTGTACCGGCCAAGCGGATCAGTTCCCCCTGGATGGAGGAGCGTATGGAGATCCCCATAAGCACCATGCTCGGGGCCCTTCCCCCGGCCATGAAAGTCGAGGAAAGCTTTGCTGCGCAGATCAAGAGGGTCCTGACCGATTACGGCGTTGAGAAAGAACCCCTTGGCGTCGACATGATGGAAATGCCCATGTTGAGGGCGCTGGAAAGGGAAGGCATAGAGGTAGTTGACGGACAGCAGGCCATGCTTGACGCACGGGAGGTGAAGACACCGGATGAGATCGAAATCCTCAAACAGGCAGCGGCCATGGTTGACGCCGTCTATGAGGACATCGCCCGGGCCATCCGTCCCGGTAGGAGGGAGCATGAGCTGGTGGCCCTTGCCAACGAGAAACTCTTTCTCATGGGCGCGGAAAGAGTCGAATGTGTGAATTCCGTGTCAGGTCCCCGGGGAAAACCCCACTGCCACACCTTCGGAGACAGGATTATCCAGCCGGGCGACATGATCTTTCTTGACCTTATGCATGCCTTTAACGGATACCGGACATGCTATTACCGGACCTTCATATGCGGGCAGCCCAATAAATATCAGATCGAGGCCTATGAGACCTGTTCCAAGTGGCTTTCCGACGCGATCGATGTCATTAAACCCGGCTCCACAACGGCGGACGTGGCCCGTGTATGGCCGGAGGCCCGGGAATTCGGTTATCGTAACGAAGATGAGGCCTTTCTGCTTCAATATGGCCACGGTATTGGGTTGAGCCTGTGGGAACGGCCGATTCTTTCCCGCCGTTTTTCCTTCGACCACCCTACGGAATTCAAGGTCGGGATGACCTTTGCCGTGGAGTGCTGGTGCGGGGCTGCAGACGGTTCCGGGGCGGCACGGATCGAGGAGGAGGTCGTGGTCACGGAGGAGAGTTGCGAAATAATCACAAATTATCCGAGTGATCATCTTATCTCCTGCGGTCTGCCGGGCTGTGAGGTGTATTAATTATTGTTGACATCTAGGGATTTTTTATTTTAAAAGTAAATGTTTCATATATCGCAAGATTGTTGCATTAAATGCAAATATATCGGATCCATAGTTTTTCTGTTTATTCCACGTAATTTAAAAAAAGGAGGTTATTGTCATGTTTAACGAAGCTATTCTGCCAAAAGAATGGGATATTGAATCGGATATTGTCATTATAGGGGGCGGGACCGCAGGATTCTGCGCCGCCATCGAGGCAAGGAAGGCCGGCGCAGAGGTGGTGGTTCTGGAACAGGCACCATCGCCCAACGGGAGTCTTTCTGTCTGTGCCGGTAATATTAACTTTGCAGGAAGTCCATATCAAAAGGAGCGGTTCATCGAGGATTCTCCCGATAACTATTATGAGGATGCCATGGAAGGCTGTAAGGGTGATCCGGCCATGTGGCGAAAATTTATGGATAACCATCTGGATACCTATGATTTGATTGTCGGGCTGGGCTATAAACCGATCGATATATGGCTCCTGCCGGGTCACAAGATAACACGCTCACACTATTTTGAGGGCGGCGGCCCCCAACTTTTAAAACTTCTTGAAAAGGGCGCCAAGGATAATGGTGCCGACATCAGATTCAAGCACAAGGCCGTTCAGCTTTATGTGGACATGACGAATAAGCGTGTCGTCGGCCTAAGGGCGGAAAGCGGCGGAAAAACAGTAAACTTCAAGGCGAATAAAGCGGTCATCATATCGTCGGGCGGCTTCGGCAACAACCCCAAGATGGTAACGGAATTCAAGGGAGAGGAATACGCGAAGCGCTGTCTGCCCACCATGAAGGGCCACACGGGCGAAGGGCTCAAAATGGCCATGAGCATCGGTGTGGCCACAAGCCACATCGGGACCGCGGCCATGCCATCTATCCCCATGGACGCCGTCACGAAGATCCCGGATGCCATCACGCTGCACCACACCCTGTGCGGTTCCATATTCGTCAACATGGACGGACAACGGTATGTCAATGAATGCCTGCAGATATTCCCCTATTTGGGAGAAGCCTCCTTTGCCCAGAAAGGTGAATTCGTGTTTACGATCTACGATAGCGTGATCCGGGACATGATCCATCTGATAAACTGGGAGATCTTCCATGAGTTTCAGGACGACACGATTGAAGGGCTGGCCACCCAGTTGGGTATTGAACCGGCCAAACTGGTTGCAGGGATAAAAGAGTACAATGATGATATCGACCAGAATGGATACGACACCAAGTTCGGTAAAAAATTGCTCTTGGGTCCCCACAAGATACCGCCGGTCAAGATAGAAAAGCCGCCTTTCTACGGCATTAAACTGATGGATTGCTTTACTTCCTACAAGGGCGGCTTAAAAACCAATACGGAATCACAGGCCCTGGACTATAACGGCAATGTTGTTCCAGGGTTGTATGTCGCAGGAGAATGCCAGGGGGGTCTTTTCGCCGAGGGCTCCTATCTGTGCGGAACCATGATCTGCTACTCAATGACCTTCGGCCGTATCGCCGGCATGAATGCCGCTGCCGAATAGAAGCAACCCAAACGGACCGGAGTAATAAGATGCCCATCATCATTGTCGAGGAGGAGTGCGAGGGTTGCGGGACGTGCATTCCCATGTGTCCCAACAACGCCATCGTTTATATTGATAGGGACGATCATACCATCGCCCAAATTCTTCCCGAAAACTGTGTCGAGTGCGGAGAGTGCATGGAATACTGTTTGAGGGGGGCGATAAGGGAAGTCACCTAACTTTAACTTCGCCCCGTTCTCCTTGTGGACGGGGGTGAACATTGAAAAAGGAGGGTACATATGGAAAAGAAAAAAAAGAAGACATCCGGTGGTTTCACAAGACGGGAATTCATCAAAAAGACAGGTGTGGCGGGAGCGGCGCTGGGAGCGGCCGCGGTCGTCCCGTCCTTTGCCAAACGGGCCCTTGCCGCCCAGAGGGATCACATCCTTATCGGCCATCCAAATCCCTCGACGGGGCCACTCGCGGGTTTTGGCGAGGCCTCACCATGGGCGGATAATAAGGCTTTGGATGCGATCAACAAGCAGGGGGGAATATTTATCAAAGAATACGGGAAAAAGGTCCCCGTAAAGGTAAAGCTCGTGGATACGGAGAGTAATCCGACAAAGGCGGCGGAACTCACAGCAAAGCTGATTGTAAAGGATAAAGTTGACCTTATGGTTGTAATGCACACGCCCGACACGGTCAATCCCGTAGACGCGATGTGTGAGAGATACAGCATGCCCTGTATCTCGCTGGACGCGCCCGTAGATGCATGGCTTACGGGGGGGCCCTACAAGTGGTCCTATCATGCCTTCTGGACGGTGGATTCACTAACCAATCTTTTTGTAGATATCTGGGAGATAGCAAGCGATAAGACGAATCACGTTGTGGGAGCCCTATGGCCCAACGACCCGGACGGCACCACATTTACAAAATTTTTCACCAAAATCCTGCCGGATAGGGGATATAAGGTGATTGATCCGGGAAGATTCCCCTTCTTTAACAAAGATTTTACAAGTTTTGTCAATCTCTTTAAAAAGGAAAAGGTAGAAATAGTGACCGGGTGTCCTATTGCTCCTGACTGGGGAACGGCCTGGAGACAGATTCATCAGCAGGGTTTTGTCCCCAAAATAGCTACCATTGCCAAGGCCTGTCT
>CAYTUL010000147.1:0-8395 GCA_964441135.1 uncultured Desulfobacteraceae bacterium
GAACAAGGGGATCAATATTGATCAGGAAAAGATTAATGAACAATGGGAGGCCTTTAAAAAACAGTTTGCCAATGAAACGGAATTAAAAAATGCATTAATAAAGATGGAGATATCAGAGACTGAAGTGAGATCCCAAATTGAACGGGGACTGACCATTCAGCAATTCATCAAAAGGGAGTTTATCGATAAGGTTGAGGTCTCAGAAAAGGACATGAAAGACTATTATGATAATAACCCGGATAAATTTAAACAGCCTGAACAGATAAGGGCGAGCCATATTTTAATCAAGGTCGACCCCAATGATAACCAGGCCAAAAAAGCTGCCTTACGCAAGGAGATTGAAAAGATACATAAAAGGTTAGAGAATGGGGAGGATTTCGCGGTTCTCGCAAGGGAGTTTTCACAAGGACCGAGTAACGTTAAAGGAGGGGACTTGGGCTATTTCAGCCGGGGGCAGATGGTTAAACCCTTCGAAGACGCGGCCTTCAGCTTAGAGCCTGGTAAAATGAGTGATATAGTAGAGACGCGGTTCGGTTACCATATTATTAAAGTAACCGATAGAAAAGAAGAGGCCACGGTTGTCTATGACGAGATTAAATATAGACTCCGGGAGGCGATGAAAAAGAATAAAGTGAATAAAGCGATAAATGAATATTTAGCCAAATTGAGAGAAAAGGCGAAAGTGGAGACATTCCTGGGCTCAGGTGAAGGGGACGGGGCTAAATAAATAAGTTGACACGCTTTCTCCGAGAGATACTCCTTTAGCTTTGGACCGGATGCGTGGAGCGGTCTAATCGTCGTCATAGCGATAAAACCTTTCAAGAAATAGGGGGTCGTGTCTCAACATCACCAAACGGGTCGAACCGAGTTGACTGATCTGCAACTCTTATCACATTGCTGAAAAATAATGGAGTCGAGGTGCCGGTGATGTATGATCCAGTCCAAATTCCCGATACCCATTCATGTTATTTTTTCAATTAAGCCATGGCCGTAATGCATCCAGATGAAATTTAGGGCCATGAGGGGGCCACGGAAATTTATCCTCCTTATTTCAGGAAAAGCCGAGAAAAAGACAAATCCGGACAGGCAGGCTAAAAGGAGATGCCCCGGGATAGGAAGGGAATGTAAAGGTCCCCATGGGCAGGATAGTGGCATTTCCCCGAATGATTTTGCATTCCACGGGAGGCCGCCTGAAATCAGGCTGTTTAAAAGGCTGGACGAGAATGAATATATCCGCAACCATCATTCCCATATTTATCCTTATCATCATTGGATGGGTCGTCAGGAAAAGGGGGTTTATAACCCCGGCATTCCTAAGTCAAGCCAACAGGCTGGTTTACCTCTTAGCCATACCCGCTATGGTATTCCGGGCTATCTATAAGACCGATTTTTTTACTCAATTCAACCCCTATATCCTGATAATCACCCTTTCTGTTATCCTTTTTGTTTTTATCACTGTCTGGGTGATGGGCTTGATCTTTCGCATCCACCGTCTGATGCTCGGATCCTTCATCCACACTTCTATCCACGGAAATCTCGGCTATATTGCTTTTGCCGTGGCCTATTACTTTTTAGGGAACGAGGGCCTTGTCCGGACAAGCATTATCGCGGGTTTTGTTATGATTTTGCAGAATTTGCTTGCGGTCGTTGCCCTGCAGGCATGCTCGGAAAGCGATTCTTCCAGCAGAGGTATCCGTCAAATCATGATAACCGTCCTCGGCAATCCGATCATCATTTCGGCTATGGCCGGTATCTGCTGTTCCATCATTTCCATACACATACCGCTTATCATCGAGAGAAGTCTTGATATATTGAGCAGCCTGGCCCTTCCCCTGGCACTCTTAATCATCGGGGCTTCTCTCTCCTTCAAATTGATGCGATCCCGGCTCGCTGCACTCTTTTCATCCAGCATGTTCAAGCTGTTGTTGCTTCCCGCGCTGGGATTCGCCTTGTTTAGGGTTTTCAATCAGCCTCCGCGGGATTATCTGCCGGGACTTATCGTCCTCGCATCCCCTTCCGCAACCGTAACCTTTATCATGGCGAAAGAGATGGGAGGAGATCCCGACTTTGCCGTTGCCGCCATTTCCATGAGCACGATCCTCTCGGCTATTACATTAAGTGCCTGGCTGCACATCGCTGCGTGAAGGTTTTACAGGGCTTTAGGATTTTTCAAGCCGGGTAGCATAGACAAAAGAAGGAATTCTGAATAGCTGCCTTGATGAAGATGGTGATTTAGGCCGATCCTTTGATAAATCCATCAAGCAAATGGATTGACAGTTCAATGCAAAACTGATATCTATTATCTTTAAAACCCGTTTTAATAAAATCACACCCGGGCCACCGTAGCTCAGTTGGTAGAGCACCTCACTCGTAATGAGGATGTCTGCGGTTCGACTCCGCACGGTGGCTTCCTTTATTCCTCCACAGGTAAATTACGTGCCTACCCTGAACCGTGGCAATGAAAACGGATGAAGTTCTTCCCGTGTATATCCTATGCAAACCCAGTACATGCCGGTCCCTTCAGGGCCGGGAACATATCGAAAGAAAGGGGTAGCCATATCATCGTTTCCATATTATCATAAGAACTGAAATCCAAAGGGGAGGAAATGAAACCCATGAAAAAATCCTTCGGCCCGAAGCCCCTGATCTTTCCTACACCGGTATGGTGCGTGGGCTCCTATGATAGGAAGGGCGAGCCAAACGTCATGACCATTGCCTGGGGCGGGATATGTTGTTCCCAGCCCCCCTGTGTAACTATCTCTCTCCGCAAGGCTACCTATACCTATGGCAATATTCTGGAAAGAATGGCCTATACCCTTAGTGTCCCATCGGAAAAATATATCCGGGAGGCGGATTATTTCGGCATTGAATCCGGCAGGAAGGTGGATAAATTCAGGAAAACCGGACTGACGCCCGTGAGATCCGAACTGGTTGACGCCCCCTATGTAGGAGAGTTCCCCATGATTCTGGAATGTAATCTGATCCATCATTACGAGATCGGATTGCATACCCATTTTATCGGTAAAATCATGGATGTAAAAATAGATGAAGGTATGCTGAAGGAATCGGGAACGGCCGATATGAATAAAATAATGCCGGTCGTTTTCTGTCCGGACGCGGGGGAGTATCACAATATCGGCGGATTGATAGGAAAGGCGTTTGAAATAGGCAGAAAGCTCATCTGAAGGGTTCCGGGTCCCGGAAAGTTAAAGTTTTTTATTCAAAATGCCGATATCAATATCGAATAACACCATAATTCATTGCTGAAGGGCAAACTTACCGAAAGGTTGGGACGCAAAGCCTCCGGTCTAAATCCCTTGATCCGGGATATGATAGCGGGGTTGCCAGGTTTAAAATAGAGAAGACCCGTTTCCGCTTTTCGGAAACGGGTTTTTTATTCGCCTTCAGAGGGCCGGTTAATGACAGGGATGTGCAGGGTCCTGAATAATTTGGAAGAATACCTTACTGGAAAGAGAGGTGAAATGCCATGCGAGTCACGGAAACAGACCCTATCCGGCAACAACTGTTGGGGCAATTCAGGATACCGGAAGACGGAAACAGGCCCTATACTCACGTGAACGGGGAAAAACTGACCAGCAAAGAGGATCAGAAAAAAAGCGTAGTCTACGTCAATAATGAAAGTGTAGCATTATTGGAAAATGGATTAAAATCTTCTTCGCCCAAGCTCTTTGATTCTGCTGTAGGCATCAAAGAAACCAAAGAGCCATTAAATGATTTCAAAAAGGATGAAAAACCCGAACTAAAATACGATAAGACAGGGAAAAAACAGACAGAAAAATCCAAAGAAGAAAGCCGTATTGACCAATGGGTTTGAAAAGAAAGTGAGTACGGCCTGAATCCCACCCCTCCATGAATCCATCGGATGGGTTCAGGGCAGAGCCCGAGCTCCCGCGATATTGGTGGACATCCGAGAAAAATAGGCTTATATAAACCCTTCTATTGATCCCCACAGATTATTTTTGTAGGCAAAAATGACAATCTCGTAAAAAGTTCCAGAAACCGTCACTCCCGTGAAGCTTATCTTCGACCTGATCGGGGAGCGGGAGTCCAGAAATTCCCGAAATCACTGGATTCCCGCCTCCGCGGGAATGATGAACAAATGCGAATTCTAACTTTTTACGAACATATCAATAGTAAGATAGATAAATCCCAACGGAGAGGCGAATAAATGAATTTCCTAATCCTGGATATCGGCGCGGGAACCATGGATGTTCTCTATTATAATTCGAATACCGGAAACCAGTATAAGGCGGTCGCCGAATCTCCGGTCCTATCCCTGACCGAAAAGGCTCGGAGCCTTCCCGGGGATCTGCTAATCACCGGAAAAGAAATGGGAGGCGGGGCCATATCAAAGGTCCTGAAGGAGCGCACCCAAAAATATGAGGTCATTATGTCGGCCTCATCCGCGGCCACGATCCACCATGACCGGGAAAGGGTTCGCTCCTTCGGCATTCAGGTCGTAGAAGATGCCGAAGCGGAAGAACTGAAGGGAAATAGAAAATATTCCCACCTCAATATCGGTGATCTGGAAATGGATAGGATCCGTTCCCTGATTAAAGGGATGGGGGTCCCTTTTTCCTTCGATGTCGTTGCACTTTGTGCCCAGGATCATGGGATGCCTCCCCCCGGTATGTCTCACCTGGACTATCGTCATCAGATCTTCAAGGCGCTCCTCGACAGGCACCCTTTTCCCCACGCGGCCCTCTACCGGGATGATGAAATCCCTCCAACCATGAGCCGTTTGACTTCCCTGGGTGAGAGTGCCGGGGATTTGAAGGCCGGTGAGGTCTTTGTCATGGACAGCGGAATGGCCGCTGTTTTAGGGGCCTCATTAGACCCCAGGGCGCGTGAAAGGGAGGTTATAATTACCCTGGACCTGGCAACCTCCCACACGGTGGGAGCCGCTCTGATACGTGGCGAGATGGCCGGTTTTTTTGAATACCATACAAGCGATATTACCCTTGGGAAACTTGAGTCTCTATTGATCGGACTTGCCGAAGGGAAGCTGGATCACGACAAGATCCTGGAAGAGGGAGGTCATGGGGCCTATATCAGGAAAGTACCCGGATATCAGGCCGTGGAGATTATTTTAGCCACCGGACCAAAGCGCTCCCTGATAGCCGGTTCGAAATTACCCATTACGGACGGGGCTCCCCTGGGGGATAATATGATGACCGGGACGGCGGGGGTATTGGAAGCCATTCGCATCAGAAAGGATCTTGATCCTTTTAATTAGAGCTCATCCGGAAACTAACATTTCCGGACTCGCGCTATCAGCACTCAGAATTCAACGCTCAGCCAAAGCCTCTAAAAAAAAGGAATTAGCTGAAGGCTGACCGCTGATCGCTAAAAGCTCCATCCAGAAATATCCCATTTCTGGATGGACACTAATTAAATGTTTAAAAAAACTATTGAAAAAAAAAGAGTGAGGGGTTAAAAAAAGACTACCTTCGGGGTAAAAATGTCAGTCATGGAAGGAGATGAATATGGACGTCATCCATGAGTATTTTTCGTGCGATTCCTGTGAATGCAAGGATTTCAAACGTATCTATAAGTTTTCGCTGAAATTCCACGGGATCAATTTTTCCGATGACCTCATATATGATAGATTGACTGATGAGATATACCAGTGCGCGAAATGTCAGAAGACATTTACGAAGGATGAGATCGAGGAAGGCTTAGAGAAGATAAAGAACAAAAATAGAAAAACAGGATAGATTATTTTAATATATTCAGAGAAAAGGGGTTAGGACTCCTCCCTTTCTTCAACGCCTCTCTGGTAGAACTGAAATTTGTATTTGCCAAGTTCAATGGTGTCGAACTCTTTCAGCGCGACATTCTCTTTAATCACCTGCCCGTTCACTTTTAATTTACCGCCCATGGAGGTTATGACATACCCAGAGGGCCGCCGGCTGATCGTGGCCGCCGTGGCAGGCATAAACATGCCCGACAGTCTTATCTCCGAAGTTTCGGCTTTTCCTATCTTGGTAAGCTTTTTTGTCAACTCGATCTCCCCCAGGTCTGCTCCTTCAATGAAATTCACGACACCTATTTTCTGAGCGGCCTTTGCCGCCTGGACAGCACCTTTCTGTTTGGCCAGCAGCTCTTTTTGCTTGGCCGTATCAAGCATCATGGTTTTATCCATATCCGCCTTTTTATCCGCCTGTTTGGCGTCTAATTCTTTTCCCGTGCCGACAAACAGAACGATGTGTTTGCCTATTATCACATTATCTCCATGTGCCAATTTATGAGAGACAATTTTCTTATCATTTACAAAGGTACCATTCGTACTCTGAAGATCCGTCAAGATATAATCGCTTCCTGCAGGGTCTATCCTGGCATGATAACCGGACACGGCAAGGTTATCTATGGTGATTGTATTATCTTCATTACGACCGATAGTAATACTCTCTTTCAGGAGAGGATATTCTTTAACCACCTGTTTATTAAACATCAGGATAATTCTGGCCATAATTTCCCCCTACTTATGAATAGATCTTATATTATTCAAATTTAAAAGAAAATAGCAACATGAAATATACTCAGGGCACGATTTTTTTAAGGATTTTTTTTATTCCGATCAGCCCGTCGGTAAAAAAAAGCCCGGTTTTTTTAAAAGTGCTCATGCGCGGTCTTTGCATGTCCGACAGAAACACGGTAATGATTGTTGTATTATCATGCGCACCGCGCTTTAGGACTTTATCAATAAATTTACGGCAAAGGTTATCCGGTTCGCCTTCATTTCCGGCGATTTCGAGGATTTCCCCATCGTTTACCAGGTCCGTCAGGCCGTCGGAGCATAATATGAAACAGTCGTTATTTGACGGTTCGATCTCAAAGATATCGGGTTCAACCTTTTCGGATGAACCCAGATTCCTGGTCAGGATATGCTTCATGGGAGAGATCTCAGCCTCCTCTTCCGTCATCATGCCCATTTCGACCTGTTCCGCGACAATCGAATGATCCTTTGACAATCTTTCCAATTCTCCATCCCGTATCAGGTATATGCGGCTATCGCCCACATTGGCGGCGATAATCAATTCGGGGGTCACGAGCAAAACCACGACGGTTGTCCCCATGCCGTGGAATTGTTCCTTTTCAAGGGCCAATTCATAGACCACGCGATTTGCCATCTTGATACCACCCAGGACGTAGTTGCCTTTACGGGAAAGAGAGCTGTCAGGCTTCCCATAGATCTCTTCCTCCAAAGCCTCTTCGTCCGTCCATTTTCGGAAGGCCTTTTTTATTATCTCGACAGCGATCTGACTCGCAACTTCGCCCGCGAGATGTCCGCCCATGCCATCTGCCACGATGTACAGGCCCAGGGAATCATCGACGGAGAATGAATCCTCATTCCCGTCCCGCTTGAGGCCGACATCGGTTATTCCGGAAGATTTTATCAGCAAAGCAACTCCGATCCAAAGGCACTGTTTGCTGGGATTTGCCTTTTAAGGGATTTATTCATTCATGGCCTTTTTTCTTCGTAACTGATCTATCTTTCCCCCAAGGGTGTTCAGGACCTTCGCCATGTCACCCGCGCTCCTGAAGCGCTTCCCGGGGTCTTTGGACAACGCCTTGTCAAGTATCTGTTCACAGACTTTTGGAATTCTCAGATTGTAATTTCGCGGAGACGGATGTTTTACCTGGGTGATCTTGTAGAGAAGTCCGCTGAGGTTTTCCCCGTGGAAGGGCAATTCCCCGGTGAGTAACTGGTAAAAAAGGACTCCAAGGGAAAAAATATCGGATCTAGGATCGATCTTCTGTCCCATGATCTGCTCAGGCGACATATAGTTGGGGGTTCCGAGGATGACGCCGGTTCTGGTCCGGGATGATGAAATCGCCTTGGCTATACCAAAATCCGTTACCTTGATCTGGCCGTTTTTCAGAAGCATGA
Organism: uncultured Desulfobacteraceae bacterium; assembly: GCA_964441135.1. Taxonomy (GTDB): domain Bacteria; phylum Desulfobacterota; class DSM-4660; order Desulfatiglandales; family HGW-15; genus CAYTUL01. The sequence continues at coordinate 7,916 of CAYTUL010000147.1, forward strand.
CATTGGCCGGCTTAATATCCCTGTGGATCACCTCTTTCCCGTGAGCGTAGTCAAGGGCTTCTGCGATCCTGGCAATAATATCAATCACCTTTCTTAGAGAAAGGAGGTTTTTCTTCTTCGTATACCTGTCCAGATCTTCACCCTCTAAAAATTCCATGGCCATATAGGTAAGATCCCTATCGTCTCCCACATCATAAACGGTCACGATCGAGGGATGGGATAGTTGACCCGCAATTTCCGCTTCCCTGAAGAACCTTTCTTTAATATCCTGTGAAACATCCTCGTCGAATTCGTCTGAGAAACGGATTGTTTTTATGGCCACGAGGCGATTGATTTTTGGATCCCGGGCCTTGAAAACGAGTCCCATGGAACCTCGCCCCAGTTCGCTGAGAATATCATAACGTCCCACCCTGGATCTGACGGCCATTTCAAAGTCCGGGGGCATGCCTTCCTCTTCGGCCGGATCCGAAGTCTTAGGAG
>CAYTUL010000148.1:0-8387 GCA_964441135.1 uncultured Desulfobacteraceae bacterium
CAGTCACCTATGATGTCTTTTTTGGGACTTCGGATGAACCTCCCCTGATATCCCAGGACCAGGCAGGCGCCAGTTTTGATCCCGGGATATTGGAATATGATACCACCTATTACTGGAAAATTGTTGCCAGGGACATAAATGGAGAAGTAACTTCAGGACCTTTATGGAGCTTCACGACTGGAAGCCCGTCGGACAGTATCGCCCCTTCCTCTTCCATTTCAGCCCCTGTTGATGGCGTCACTATTCTTGTAGAAAATTATACCATATCCGGGACTGCATCAGACAATGTGGGCGGTTTTGGAGTCCAGTCGGTTGAAATATCTACGGACGGGGGAGCCACCTGGAACGTGGCTTCCGGCACGGAAAATTGGACATATGAATGGGTTGTTCCTGCAAGTTTTGGTGAATACACGATTCAATCCAGGGCCATTGACAATGCGGGAAATGTTGAAGACCCAAATGCAGGAATAACCGTGACGGTGACAAGACAAATTGCATCGCCCACCTTTTCCCCTGCCCCGGGAACCTATAATAGTCCAATAAGTGTCACGATATCCTGTTCCACCGAGGGTACGGACATTTACTATACAGAAGACGGAACAGAGCCTACAGAGGAATCAACCCTTTATACAACATCCATCGAAATCCCGATGGATACCATAAAGACTATCAAGGCCAGGGCCTACAAAACGGATTGGCTCAAAAGCACGGTTCTGGAAGGCACCTTTACAGTCACTTCGGAGCAGGAGAAGGAGTCCCTGCTCATCTCTCTAAAAGAGGGAACAGAGCCCGAATATTATGATATGGGCAACACTGCTCAACTAAAAGCCATGTTTAAAGATGCTGATGGCAATGCCGCGGACGTCAGCAAATTCCTTAAATGGGCAAGCAGCGATGCCAATATCGCAAGTGTATCGGAATCCGGTCTGGTCACTTTCAAGGCTGATGGAAGCGTGACCATCACGGCGACCGGAGGGGGCCTCATCGCACAAAAATCCTTTCAGGTAGGGGCGCCCCAGCAGATCACAAAACACTATGGGAATCTCATCATCGTTGCCGGGGGCGGTCTTTCCGAAACCGATACTCTGAAGGCTGCCACCCAGTATCTCTCCAATCGAATGTATCAGGTTTTCAAAATGAGGGGATTCGGAGATGGAGATATATTTTATATCAATCCCCAGCCCATCCAGGATCTGGACGGGAACAGTCAGAATGACGGGATTGTGGACTCCAGTAACATTACCCTGACCGAGCTGCAATTTGCCATAGATTGGGCAGCCGGCCAGTTAAACGACGGGCCGTTATATATCTACCTGATGGATCACGGCGGGGATCAATCCTTCAAGATAGGGCCCTCCGCCATACTCACAGCCACTCTGTTAGACGGTTATCTGGATGAGTTTGAATCACAGACATCACGCAATTCCATCGTGATGATCGAGGCCTGCCATTCCGGCACCTTCATAGATCCCCTGAAGGATAGCGACCGTCTGGTTATCACCAGCACGAACAGTCAATTAACCTATTTGAGCCCAAATGGGGATATCTCTTTCAGTCAGGTATTGAGTACTAACTTCCTTAAAGGTCTGACATTGGTGGAGGCCTTTGAAGACAGCAAGACACAATTAAGCCAATTGGGAATGCCCTATAATATCCAGGAACCCCAGATTTATGCGGGCCAGGATGTTGAGGCATATTCTATAGGGGGAGAATTTGTTATAGCGGATTTTCTCCCGTCCATAGCTAATTACACTGAATCCAAAGGGATAACGGCCGAGACAGAACAAGAGTTTTCGGTTGTGGTAGACACCCTCGGTGATGTTTCCGGCCTGAGCGTCTGGGCCACGGTCACTCTACCACTCTACCAGCCCCCCCAGGTTACCGGGGATTTTGAAACCCCCTCCCTCGGACTTGATTCCTTTGAATTTGACAACCAGGAAGGCTCATCTATCTTCACAGGGAATTATACATTTGCCTATAATGGGACATACCAAATAACCTACTACTTAAAAGACAAATTTAACAATGTCGTTTCCACACCCCCTATAGAAATCACCGTAACCGGAGGGATTGATCCACAATTTGGTCTGACTATCGGAAAGAGCTGGAATCTATTGTCCTTTCCTGTCACATCGTCCGATTCGGCAATCGAATCTATCCTGGCTGATATCAAGGACGATATCGTTTCTACGTGGAAGTGGAAAGATAACAACTGGGCCGTCTGGATTCCAGAGACGGTCATGAGCGCCGAAGATCTGAGCAATTACATTGAAAACAAGGGATTTCTATTGTTAGAGGACATCCAATGCGGCGAGGGCTTCTGGGTGAACTCCGCAACCTCACAGACACTGGCTGTATCGGGCGCCGAACCTGAAAACAGTGCCTGCTCCCTTGTTAAAGGCTGGAACCTCATCGGGTTACAGAGTAGCGAATCAAAAACCATTACTGACCTGATAACCGGTAACAAGGAACAGATAACCTCCATATGGAAATGGGAGGACAACAACTGGGCTGTATATCTGCCGTCCCTAGGCGCGGACGCAACCGAAACCTATGCCGGAAGCAAGGGTTTTGAAGTCCTCGGAGAGATAAATCCCGGTGAAGGGTTCTGGGTGAATACAACACAAGAAATTACCTTGGATTAAATGTCTTTAGTATTTAGCTAAAGGCTAAAAGCTGAAAGTTTTTAGCTGATCGCTTCACTGAATAGGATTGAAAATTTCCGGGTGAATACCATTAGTAAAGTAATCTTGGAATAAGCGAAGATCATGGCGCCTTAGGTGAGTCAACGGGATCTCCAGCATGAAGTGATATCCCTCATAGAGGGTACGGAGAACACAAAAATGAAACCGGAAGAAGGAGCAAAAAAACAGATAGAAATCTATAAGCAGATGTCTGGGAAAGAGCGCCTCAAAATAGCCTTTGAAATGTGGGATAACGCCTTTTCCATGATTGAGGCGTCTGAGAGATATATAAATCCTAATCTAAGCGAAAAAGAGATAAAAAAACGCGCCCTGAAGAGGATGATTGATGGAGCAACTGGAAGTTATTAAATGGCTTGTCTCCAGATTGGAAAGGGCACACCTTAATTATTTCATTACCGGTTCGATTGCCAGTTCCTATTATGGGATGCCTCGATTTACTCATGATATAGATGTGGTTTTATCGTTTTTGGAAAAAGATACGGATGTGATTATCCACCTATTTGAGGATCATGGCTATATTAGCAAAGAAGGAATCATGGAAGCTTTAACCGGATCGGGGATGTTCAATTTCATCCATTCTGAGACAGGTCTGAAAATTGATTTCTGGATAAATAAGGGCGATTCATTTACAAACTCCTGTTTTGATCGCGCTCAAAAAGTGGAAATAGGTGAAGGCTTTTGGGCCATGATGGCGAGCCCGGAAGATGTCCTATTACATAAAGTCTACTGGAATCATCTGATGGCTTCAGAGCGGCAAATACGTGATGCCCAGGGTATTATCGCTGTGCAGGCATCAAGTCTTGATGTCCGGTATATCAAAAAATGGGCAAAAGACATGGGCATTGAAGAAGAAGTAACATCCCTTTTGGAAGGTAAAAAATTGCCAAATTTAATGTGATTTGTAATATATCTGGCGAAAGATCAAATTGTGCATTTCACCAATTTTAGTAATTTGCACAATTCTTAAATGGATGCTTTGATAGCATCCCTTTTTACCTTTACAATATGGTTCTCGGATGAAGCCTGGCGAATAAACCGGATTACAAAGTTTTTCAGCGAAGTCTTTATCATCTTCCAATATTCGCCCGAGGAGTTATTGAAATTTTTCACTGTAAGATTTCACAAATATATGTGTCTATTGTAACTAAGCGCCAGGGTCTATCGGACCCGGTTTTGATTCACGAATGAAAGAGCCCGGGGAACAGTCACGACCTTCTCTTTAGAATATCAGCCTGAAGCCTCTATTTTTGACAACATCTCTTATGGAGGTCACATCATGGAGAAAAATCTGAAAATGTGCTGAGCAATCCACCCATGACATAGTTGATGTTCCGGTTACAATGCAGTTGCCTGCTCACAGAGGCTGAAAAGAACAAAACATCTGTTCATGATTACTCATTTTCCTGCTCTGTTACGTTCCTATAAAAACCACTAATTCCACTACCTAACCTTTGACCGCCTGTTCCTCGTTATCAATCATGCCGATATCAGAATGTATCCTACAAAAAATTAAGTGATTTCATTAGGTAAAGAGTAAATCGAATTTTTCATATGCATCCCTGATGGAGTAATCATCATGAAAAGAAAAAGCTACCTCTATCCGATTTTGGTAACTTTCTCCATTTTTCTCTTTGGAATATTACCAAGCAATGGGAATGGGAACCAGGTAAAAAATGAACCATACATTGTCGGATCAGGAGAGATGCCGGGCAGTGCAAAGGGGGTTCATATCAACGGTAATTATGCCTATGTAGCGGCATTGGGTACCGGTTTACAAGTAGTCGACATCAGCGATCCCCAAAATCCCATTATCGCGGGTTCAGTGGATATGCCCTATTCCGGCAGGGCCTGGGATGTCTTCGTCAAGGAAGGATTCGCTTATGTAACGAATGATGTCGGTACTTTTGATAATCAGCATTTCCGCTTGGAGGTCATCGACATCGGTAACCCTCAAAATCCTGTTATTATCGGTTCAACAGGAGCAAACGGCTTTCCCGAAGATATACATGTCATGGACAATTATGCCTATGTGGCCTGGCACGCATCTACGCTGGACGGTGGGCTTAAAATATTCGACATCAGCAGCCCGCAAAGCCCTCTCTTCCTCAGCTCGATAAATACCGGCAGTATGTCCTTAATGGGAGTTTCTGTTAACGGTAGTTACGCATATGTGGCTAATGGATGGAACAGTCTTGAAGTGTTCGATATCAGCGACCCCCAAAACCCTATAAGTGTAAGTTCGATTGATATAATTGCTCCCACCGCTGTGCATGTTGAAGATGGATATGCTTACGTGGCAGGCTCGGAGAGCTTTGAGATCTTAGATGTAAGCAATCCCCAAAACCCTATTATCGTGGGCTCAATCGAAATATCGCTTTTATCGAAAGGCATTTATGTTAGTGGGGATTACGCCTATATAGCTGCTCAGGAAAATGGCTTGCAAATTTTTGATATTACTGATCCCCAAAACCCGGTTATCGCAGACTCTGTGGATACGCCCGAAGGATTTGCCACGGATGTATATGTCTATGGCTCCTATGCCTATGTAACTGATGGCAATTATCTGCATGTAATCTATACCACATATGATGTAGAATTAGAGCCTGACAATATAATCCTTACTACAGGCATATGGCTTAACCCCGGTTGGAACCTTATTTCTATATTCTTTGAACAATCTGATACATCAGCAGAAACAATTTTTTCAAATGTTAAAAACAACATCACTTCTGCCTGGAAGTACACGGATAACAACTGGGTCGTTTTTCTGCCAGGATTCAGTCAAAAAGAAATGAACTCTTACCTTGCAGAAAAAGGTTTCGTTGAAATGACCGAAATAAACTGTGGTGAAGGATTTTGGGTGAATTCAAATACTTACCAGGGATTAACTATTTCAGGGATAAAACCTGAAAACAGCTCCTACTCCCTTGTAAAAGGCTGGAACCTCATTGGGCTTAAGAGCAACGAGACAAGAACAATCTCTGAACTGATAACCAATAACGAGGAACAGATAACTTCCATATGGAAATGGCAGGACAACAACTGGGCTGTGTATCTTCCATCCCTGGGAGCGGAGGCCACCGCGACCTACGCCGGAAGCAAGGGTTTCATCGTGCTCGAAGAGATCAATCCGGGCGAGGGATTCTGGGTGAATTGCATAGATGATATGACATTGCAGTAATAAAATACCTGACGTCTCCCTAAACATCCTATGAAACGCTTAGAAATGGAGAGTGATATGGTAAAAAGGCAATCCTTTATTGCGGGTCTATCCGGTCTTCTTTGTTTTATCCTATTCATACCTATTGTTGTACATGGCGGCATCTCAATTCCTCTCGATTCAAATGTCATGCATTGCTATATATCCATTGAAGAGGATAAAGCGATATTGACATGGACGAAAATCATTGGCGCAACAAGTTACGCCATATACTGGAAGGAGAAAGATGCATCCTACGGTAGTGGAATCGACGTGGGAGACGTCTCCACCTATACCGTATCAGGGCTGTTCGCAGATAAGCAATACGATTTCAAGGTTATTGCCAAGGGACCGGCATATGCCATTGACGAGGTTGAGACCGTTTCGATTTTCCCGGGAGGGATGCAGCCTTTTATGGCGACTCCAAAGGTCATCAAACAAGGAGATTCGGGCATTATTATCACAGATATGAGTTTAGATAAAGATATTACCGTTGCGATCGACGCCTTTCCGTCCATAAATGAGGTCCCCTTTCCGGAATGGCTTGACGAGGCGGTGATATCCCCTCAGCCATATAAAATAATAGGCGGTGCCAATGTCATCATCAAAGATTCAAACGGTGAACCGGTCACCTCGGAATCTGCCGGTTTCAGTGGAAAAGTAAGGCCATATACAACTAAAAGCATTGGAGACTTTTCTTTCCGGACAATTGAGGAAAGCAGCTATGTCGAGATCCATCTTTTCTATTTCAAGGATGAAACATGGCATAACGCCGGTGAAGGGACAGTCGAGGTAAAGGACGACGGCTATCTGGTGAAACCTGCAGAAAATGTATACCTGGACGGCCTCTACCCCTTTCTCTTCGTCTTTTATAGTGACAGGCTGAATGGGCCCCTCATAAAAGATGCTCAAAGCGATCCTGTATTTATCTCTCAGGAAACCGGTTCAATCACCATTATAGCGACATGTAATTCAGAGATCGTAAACACACCCATTGTGGCTGCGGAGTATTACATCGGCGCCGATCCCGGAGAGGGTAATGGAATTCCTATGGACCCCCTGGACGGCGCCTTTGATTCGAGCCTGGAATCCGTAATCCGGATCGTAGATGTGGATTCTTATTTCCCGGAAGGTTCTTTTACTATTTTTATAAGGGGTAAAAATAGTGAGAATCAATGGGGCCTCCCATCGGCGATCAGTATGAATGCCTTATACCAGTCCCTTGAGATTGATCTCATGTGGAACCTTGTGAGCCTCTATTGTCAGCCTGTAGATACCGCGGTTGAAGAGATCTTTTCAGAATACAAAGACAAAGTAGTATCCGTTTGGAAATGGAATAAAGATTATAAAGGGTATTTCGCCTGGGAGTTGTGGCTGCCAGATTGGGGAGAATGGTTCATTTCCTATGCAATGAACAAGGGTTTTCTTCTGTTGACCGATATCTCCGCGGGAGAGGGCTTCTGGGTGAATGCATCTGAAGCCTTTACCCTGGATGTTCCGGGGAATTCCCCTCCGGACCTGGAGGTCGTTTGTGAGTCCGGCTGGAACCTTATTGGGTTGAAGGGCAGCGAGTCAAAAACCATTGCCGACCTGATAGATGGCAATGAGGATCAGATCCTTTCAATATGGAAGTGGGTGGCCGATAATTGGGCTGTTTATCTACCATCCCTGGGAGAGGCAACGACCGAAACCTATGCCGGGAACAAGGGTTTCATCTTACTCGAACAGATCAATCCCGGTGAAGGATTCTGGGTGAATTGTGAAGAATTTATTTGCTTAAATTAGGTTTCTAATCATTTAGGTGAATGCTTTAAGCTGAAAGCCTATAGTCTTGCCGAAGGGATCAAAGCTTTCTAGATGAATTGTACGGAGAATATATTTTCAGAGCAGATCCTATAGTAAGGGATCCTTCTTTCAATATCATCCTTTATTCTTGTCAAACAGTAAGGATTTCTGGTCTTTCAGTATGGAGGAAGCACAAATGAATCTCATGATTAAAAGAAGCTTGAAATCAATAGGATCCATTCTCTTATCTTTTATAATTGCATTCCTCCTGTTGCCCGCTTTTGTCTTATCCGCGGAGGAAGAGAAATATGTTTTTGATAAGATGTGGCCTATGCTGAAGCAGCCCTGGTACTTCAATGAACCTACTGAAATAGCTTCTGATGGGAGTGGAAACCTATATATTTGTGATACGGATAACAACCGTATCCGGAAATTCACTTCGGACGGAGATTTCATCACTGAATGGGGAGGTCTGGGGGTAGGTGAGGGAGAATTTTCTCATCCCAGTGGCGTAGCAGTGGACATGAATGGCTTTATATATGTGGGCGATACACTCAATAATCGCATTCAGAAATTCACGTTGGACGGTCAGTTCGTGACCAAATGGGGAAGTGACGGCGACGGGGATGGTGAATTCGACGGTCCCGAAGACATCGCCGCGGATGAGAATGGTTTTATTTATATTGCGGATGTGAAAA
>CAYTUL010000149.1:0-8367 GCA_964441135.1 uncultured Desulfobacteraceae bacterium
GACGGCCTAAGTAATTGAAATCTATAAACGCCAACTGTATTTTATTTTCATAGAAGATTTCATTATGAGGATAAAAATAAGTCGCAAGGAGGCTAAAGAAAGTCGATACTGGCTAAGATTAGTAGATACAGATATTTACCAAGAAATGGATGTTGAAAGAAGTTCTTTAATCGTAGAGGCCACTGAGTTGATGAATATTTTCGGGGCCATATTACAGAAATGTAAATAGCCTTGTATCATTAGAACATTAGAATTTTTGAATTGTTTCGGATTTCGAACTTCGATATTCGAATTTTAATATCTTAATTGATCGTAAAACCTTGATTCAAATACCTTACACTTTACATGGATACTCCCCGGTGTAAAATAAAGACTCCTGCTAAGGTGAATATCCGTTTGAAGATCATGCGCCGCCGCTCCGACGGATATCATGAGTTAGTCTCCATTATGGTCCCGGTCGCGCTTTTTGATATTCTCGAATTGACTGTTTCCACCCGGGAATCTGTGAAAATTACCTGTCAGGGTTTCGAGGTTCCTACAGACGAAAGGAATCTTATTTACGCCGCAGTTGAGGCTTTTATGACAGCGACGGGGATAAAGGGAGGGGTTTCCGTTCATTTAATCAAAAATATACCGGTTGCTGCAGGATTGGGAGGCGGAAGCAGCGATACGGCGGCTGCATTCAGGGCTCTTAACAGGATCTATTCAAACCCGCTGCATGTGAAAGAGCTCCAGGATCTTGCCGTTAAGATAGGTGCGGATGTACCTTTTTTTTTAAATCCGAGGCCTATGTTAGCTACAGGAATCGGAGAGATCCTAACCCCTATTGAAGCATGGCCGGAATTCTGGTATGTAATCATTACTCCTCCCGTCAGGGTCTCTACTGCGTGGGTCTACGAGAATCTCAAATTGGAGTTGACAACAGGGGAATATGACTATATAGTAAACGCCTTAAAAAATGGTACTTTTTCCATCTCTCGTATCCTGGAAAATGATCTGGAAAAGGTCACTTCCGCAAGTTTTCCTGTGATTCATACGTTGAAAAAGCTCTTAGAGAATGCCGGTGCGGAAGGGGCAATAATGTCCGGGAGCGGACCAAGCGTGTTCGGCCTTTTTTTGTCACCCGAAAAAGCCAGATCTGCAACAGAGTCTCTCGCCTCCATGGATCTGGGAGATGTTTTTATGGTCAGGGGTGTGGGAACGGGCACTTGCTTTATCAATGATTGATGATGGGGTGTCGTCAAGCGGTAAGACACGGGCCTTTGGAGCCCGCATTCGGAGGTTCGAATCCTCCCACCCCAGCCAAAGGAGAACTTAGAGGCTTCACGGTTAATTGGCCTCCGGCCATTATTCCCTGGCCCAGACCGATATTGAAGGGCATTCGATTAAGAATTTTATTCATATATATAATGGTCCATTGCTATTTTACCCGTAAATCGCGCCAGGGCGGGCCATATGCCGGGCAGAAGCTCAAACATCGTAAAAAGCTATTATTTTCAATCGGTTGTAAAGATTCCGAGGCATTATGAAACTCTTCGGTGGCACATCAAATCCCGTATTGACGCAGGAAGTCTGCAAATACCTTGAAATTGAGCCGGGTAAAATAACTGCCAAGACCTTCAGTGATGGGGAGACCCAGGTTACAATCCATGAAAATATCAGAGGAAGAGACGTCTTTATCCTTCAGTCCACCTGTACCCCTGTCAACGACAATCTCATGCAGCTCCTCATCATAATGGATGCCCTCAGAAGGGCTTCCGCTAAAAGGATTACAGCAGTTATCCCCTATTATGGATATGGAAGGCAGGATAGAAAGGTAAAGGGCAGGGTCCCCATCTCCGCGAAACTGGTGGCTGACCTTATTACCACGGCGGGCGCGGACCGGGTGGTCTCAATTGATTTGCACGCCGGTCAGATACAGGGATTTTTTAATATCCCGGTGGACAATCTCTTTGCCGCTCCACTCCTGTTGAAATATATCAGAAGCCATTTTAACGATGATCTGGTTATCGTATCTCCTGACGCGGGTGGTGTTGAGAGGGCAAGGGCATTCGCGAAGCGCCTTTCCGCGACCCTGGCGATCATTGATAAAAGACGCGATGCGCCCAATATTGCCGAGGCCATGAATATCATCGGGGAGGTGGACGGGAAGACGGCAATAATCCTGGATGATATGGTTGATACGGCGGGAACATTAACCCAGGGAGCCAATGCACTGAAGAACAGGGGCGCTTCCAGTATTTATGCCTGCTGTACCCACCCGGTTCTAAGCGGGCCGTCCATCGAAAGGTTAGTGGAATCTCCGATTAATCATCTGGTCGTTACCAACACGATCCCCTTGCGGGAAAACGCCATGGGATGTCCAATCATTGATGTGCTATCCGTGGCGGAATTGTTAGGGGAAGCCATAAAAAGAATTCATAATTCGGATTCTGTCAGCACCCTTTTCGTGTAGGAATCAAAACGCCTGTGGAAAACAGGCGTTTTATTTTTCATGCTTTGTGAAAAATTTCGTTATCGCTTTTTTTTTAAATATGGCAGTAAGTTAGTCTGTTGAAAATTGACAATCTCGTAAGAAGTCCCGGAAGCCGTTACTCCCGCGAAAACGGGAGTCCAGAAGCGCTAGAAATCACTGGATTCCCGCCTTTGCGGGAATGACAAGCAAATGTGAATTTTGACTTTTTACGAGACTATCAAAATTTGAATGGATAAAATAGAAGGCAAGACCTTAGCCTGTTTGGAAGGATAAGTTATGTTAGATATGAGGAGGTAAAAAATGGCCCGATATACATTAGCCGCTAAAATAAGAGAGCAAAAGGGTAAAGAAGCGGCCAGGAAGCTAAGGAAAAATAATCTTCTTCCTGCTATCTTTTATGGCCCGGGAACGAATCCTTTGATGTTGACCGTAGACAGGGCTGAAATGCGTAAGATTTTAAAAAGGACCGCCGGTGAAAACATTATCCTGGGTCTACAGATTGAATCGGACAGGGGAAGTGAATCAAAGATCGTCATGCTCAAGGAACTACAGACCGATCCAATAAAGGATAGCTATATCCACGCGGATTTCTATGAGGTATCCATGGACAAAGAAATAACCATTGACATTCCGATCCATCTGATCAACACCCCTGTTGGAGTCAAAAACGGTGGAATTCTACAGCATGTCAGAAGGGAAATAACTATCTCATGCCTGCCGGACAAGCTTATTGAATCCATTGATATAGATGTGTCGGGACTCGATATCGGAGAGTCTTTACACCTTGAACATATAGATCTTCCGGAAGGTATCAGATCTTTACAGGAGGGAGGATTGACCGTCGCGGTTGTTATCGCTCCCACCGTTTCGGTTGAAGTCGAAGAGGAGGAAGAGGAAGAGGAGAAAGAAGCGGTAAAAGAGGGTGCCGAAGGGGAAGAATCTTCTGAGTAATGGAGTAATGGAAAAAGGGGAAATGGAATACTCCGGCAATCCAACACTCCAGTATATGAACCGTTTTAGGCAATATGCATTTCAAATACCGGTGGTCTCCATTGAAGATACAATTTATCTTGGACACTATCCATTTTTGGGAAATTACCGAATCAAATGGAAAGGGGGTGAAGGTTAAAAGACCTAAGAAGTGGACTTGATTGCAGGTCTCGGCAATCCCGGACCGGAATATTGTAAGACCAGACATAATACGGGCTTCCGCGTAATCAACCTGTTAAGCCGGGAGCTGGGAGTGCGTTTAAAGGGTCGGCGTTTTCAATCTAAAAATATCCTGACGAAGATAGACGGGAAAGATGTGATCTTGCTTTGCCCGGCCACCTTTATGAATCTAAGTGGAAAATCCATTCAGGCATGTGCCGATTTTTATCGGCTGAAGGCCGAAGATATCCTGATCATTCATGACGATCTCGATTTGGAGGTGGGAAGAATAAAAGTCGCAAGGTATGGAGGTTCCGGCGGGCATAAGGGTGTACAGTCCATTATTGATTATTTAGGTGAGACCCGGTTTTCCAGAGTCAAGATCGGGATAGGACGTCCCCGGTATGGAGAAAGGACCGAGGATTACGTTCTTTCCGGTTTTTATGATGACCAGAAGAGGACTATGGAAGAGGTAATCCGGATGTCTGTTCAAGCCTGCAAGATGTTCGTTTCGGGTGGGGTTGAATCTGCAATGAATTATATCAATCGTAAAAATTTTGAAGTTAAGGAGGTACAAAACTGATGCAGGGATTAACTGTTGTCGCCCCCTTCTTGGGGATCGTAAGTCTAATAATCGCTTGGCTTATCTACTTGTATGTAAAAAGACAGCCTAATGGAACTGAGTTAATGCATGAGCTCGAGGCAATGATCCATGAAGGGGCAATGGCATTTTTAAGGAGGGAATATTCTATCCTCGTTATTTTTATTGTAGCTGTGTTTATTCTCCTGGGGATATTCTTGGGTGAATGGAGGACCTCAATCGCCTTTGTGACAGGAGCCTTCTGCTCCATGTTAGCGGGTTTTTCAGGCATGACTGCCGCAACCAGGGGTAACTCAAGAACCGCCGAGGCCGCGAATAAATGGGGCCAGGCCCAGGCCCTGAACGTATCCTATTTTTCCGGCTCTGTTATGGGGTTAGCCGTTGCGGGCCTTGGAGTTCTCGGTGTGGGATTCTGGTTCTGGATTTACGGTGGTGACCCCATGACCGCGAAGTATATAAACGGGTTTGCCATGGGCGCGAGTTCAATCGCTCTTTTTGCCCGTGTGGGCGGTGGGGTTTATACAAAGGCGGCTGACGTAGGTGCAGACCTGGTAGGAAAGGTAGAGGCCGGTATCCCGGAAGACGACCCGAGAAACCCGGGGGTAATCGCCGATAATGTCGGGGATAACGTCGGGGACATTGCTGGAATGGGCGCCGATATTTTCGAGTCTTTCGTAGGCTCGATAATCGCTACCATTGCCATTGGTGCGACTCTGTCCATTACCCCTGAATTTCTGACCAAATTCCCCGTGCTGAAGGATATTGAGCCCCAGAACATCAAGCTTATGTACATGGCCATGCCTGTCCTGGTTGTGATGGCCGGTCTGCTTAGCTCGTTTATAGGCGTGTTTTCCATTAAGATCTTTCAGAGAGGAAACCCGGCCGGGGCTTTAAGATATACCACTTTTGTCGCCGCCGGTATCTTCGTGATCCTTACGGCCATCGTTACCGGCAACCTGGGCATGCCCTGGGGAGCCTTCTGGGCGGTATTTTCAGGGCTCCTTTGCGGAATCGCGATCGGTCTACTGGCGGAGTACTACACATCCGGTCCCCCCATTCGCCGGATCGCGGAACAGAGCAAGACAGGTCCGGCCACGATCATCATCTCGGGTCTGGCCGTGGGCATGCAATCCACGTACCTGCCCATTCTTGGCATCTGCGTGGCGACCTATGTGGGATTTCATACCGCCGGAATATATGGCATCGGACTTTCGGCCGTCGGTATGTTAGCAACGGTCGGCGCGACCATGACCGTTGATGCCTATGGACCCATCGCGGATAACGCCGGTGGTATTTCGGAAATGTCGGGTCTAGGACCTGAGACCAGAAAGATTACGGACGGCCTGGACGCCCTCGGCAACACAACGGCTGCCATCGGCAAGGGTTTTGCTATCGGTTCCGCGGCTCTCACGGCGCTGGCCCTGTTTGTCGCTTATACACAGGCGGCCAAGCTGGATATTATCGATATAAAGAACCCCATGGTCGTTATCGGGGCCTTTATCGGCGCTATGGTCCCCATGATTTGCGCTGCTCTGACGATGACCTCCGTGGGAAAGGCCGCTTTCAGCATTGTCGAGGAAATAAGGCGTCAATTCAGGGAGATACCTGGGCTTCTTGAAGGAAAAGAAGGGGCCAAGCCGGATCCGAAGACCTGTGTGTCGATTGCAACCACATCCGCACTTAAGGAGATGGTTGCTCCGGGTCTGGTGGCCGTATTGACTCCCGTGGCCGTTGGATTTCTCCTGGGTAAGGAAACATTAGGCGGTATGCTTCTGGGCGCTACCGTCATGGGTGCATTCCTCGCCCTTTTTATGGCCAACGGGGGAGGCGCCTGGGATAACGCTAAAAAATATATTGAAGAGGGAAATTTAGGAGGAAAGGGTTCGGATAATCACAAGGCGGCAGTAGTGGGAGATACCGTTGGTGATCCCTTCAAAGACACCTCCGGTCCGGCTATGAACATTCTTATAAAACTGATGTCCGTAGTTTCCCTGGTTATTGCGCCGATTCTTCCTGCTATCGGACTTTTCCTGTGGTAAAATAAAAGGATAATAACCCCGCCACCGCCTGAAGGTGGCGGGAATTTCATACACAGCCTCGACAACCGACAATAATTGTGGTATGATTAAAAAAATGATTCAAAACAATCCTTTTTTCACTCAGAACCAGGAATAAACAGGGTATATTCCAGTTCAAATTTTCAATACTGATTGTCCCGGATTCCGGATTTTCCCTTGATGGAACTCATGATGCATTGAATCGTTCATTTCTTAACTATTGGTATGGATAGGAGCTATAATGTTTAAAAAAGGCGATTTGGCAGTTTATCCGGCCCACGGAGTAGGTGTCATAGAGACAATAGAGAGTAAGGAGATATCCGGCTGCCGGCAGGATTTTTACATAATCAGGATCCTAGATAACAATATGAAGATTATGATACCTACCCAAAATGTTGATAATGTGGGCCTGAGGGAAATAATCGGGCAGAAAGAGGTACCTAAATTATATTCGATCCTTAAAAAGAGGGATGTAATTGTAGATAACCAGACCTGGAACAGGCGATACCGCGAGTACATGGAAAAGATAAAGACCGGTTCGGTTTTTGAGGTGGCGGAAGTGTATCGCGACCTTCTTATGTTGAAGGAGGAAAAGGATCTCTCTTTTGGTGAAAGAAAAATGCTGGATACAGCAAGAAGTCTCCTTGTAAAAGAGATATCACTCGCAAAAAAGGTGGCAGAAAGACAAATAGAAAAAGATCTCGATAAAATTTTCACGACTTCCTCTATTTAAAATCGGAACGGATTCACTTTGAGATCGCCGGTTTCTCACCAACCTGACTACCACCCCGGAGAACGGGTCGTATTATTGAAATTACAGGTTTTTTAAGGGGTGATGTGCATCAAGAGATAGACAGGACCTCTTTCTACCTGGTCGGGGAGGACGACAAGGACAGGCGCATCGATGCCTTTCTCGCGTCCAGGGTAAAGGATTTGACCCGGTCCAGGATTCAATCCCTGATCAGGGAAGGACATGTAAAGGTAAACGAATTACCTCCCAAAACCAGCTACAGATTAAAGCCCGGAGACTCCATTCACCTTTCTATCCCGCCGGTCAAACCCTATCAATTAGAGCCGGAACCCGTAGAATTTACTCTCATCCACGAGGATTCATCCCTCATTGTCCTGAACAAACCCCCGGGACTGGTTATTCATCCCGCTCCCGGGCATCCCAAAGGAACCCTGGTACATGGCCTTCTCGAACATTGCCGGGATCTTTCGGGGATCGGTGGTCTAATGAGACCCGGTATTGTTCATCGCCTGGATAAAGATACTTCGGGGCTGATGGTCGTAGCAAAAAACGACTATGTCCACGGTTTTTTGAGCAGCCAGTTTAAGGCGGGGAGGGTCCATAAGGTTTACCTGGCCCTTATCCACGGGCTGATAGGTGGAAAAAGCGGAGAGATAGATCTTCCTATTTCCCGTCATCCCAGGAGACGAAAGGAGATGGCGGTTGTACTCGAGGGGGGTAAAAGGGCCTTGACCTGTTGGAAGAAAAAGGAGGTGATCGGAGAGGATTTTACTATGCTGGAAATCACGTTAATAACAGGCAGGACCCACCAGATCCGGGTCCATCTCTCCCATCTGGGCTATCCCGTTGTGGGTGATAAGATCTATGGGCACAAAACAACCTGGTGGAAGCACCATTGCCCGGAGGCTTTTACTATTTTACCATTTATAAAAAGACAGATGTTACACTCCGCGTGCCTGGGATTTATACACCCTGAATCCGGAGAATACCATGAATTCAGCGTACCCATGCCAAAGGACATGAAGGTCGTGATTGAGAAGTTAAAAATGATCTCCAAAGAAAGTAAAAAGGATAATAAAGCTTGACATTTGGATCATTGATGAATATAAATAGATAATATTTCTTGCCTTTTGGAGGATTCGGTATAGACCGGATATCATAATATACTTCACGGGTAATCTGCTGTACCATCTTATTAAACTCACATAAAAGGAATTCTGAATCTAATCTGAAAGTCTCCTTGCGAGGTATAGCCTAAGTTTTGTAACCTATTGAAATCCCGGGAAATAAACAATTTGACGCTATCGTTGAGCGGATTAATATGATATATCCG
>CAYTUL010000150.1:0-8267 GCA_964441135.1 uncultured Desulfobacteraceae bacterium
CACTGATAACCGCCCCCACCGCCCTTACCGAACCACCCGGTATTGATATCGTGCGGGTGAGGACGGTGGCCGAGATGCGGGAAGCGGTCCTGGAAGCCACCGAACGATCCGACGTATTGATAATGGCGGCAGCGGTCTCAGATTTCCGCGCGGCCGATCCCACCAATCACAAGATCAAGAAGACGGGCAAAAAGCTGCTTTGTGTCAACTGGAGATCCAGGTTTCAACACAAAAACGCGGAGCCGTCCCTGTTTTTCGAGACAGTTGAAAGGTTATCAATATCCTATCAGGCCCTATTATTCAAGGATGCCCCGGAGGCCTCGGTGATGCAGGAGGAGATAGACCGGTTCAGGGCTCCGATCATCAATCTTTCCCACCTGATTCATGACTATCACGATACCATCGCCGCCATGTCTTCCGTGGACGCCTTTATTTCCGTGGATACGGGAATCGTTCACGCGGCCGGTGCGCTTGGAGTGCCGGGAGTAGCCCTTTTCGGGCCCTTTCCGCCCGGGACCCATATTGCCGACTATCCGTCGGTGGTCGGGATCAGGAATCCCTTTAGGGGAAAAAGATGTGACAGACCCTGTCTCGAAACACACCGGGGTTGCCTTGAAACGGATTTTTCCCAGACAGCGGTCAGTCCCTGTTTCCGGACCATATCGCCCGGAGATATTATCGAGGCACTGGAACGTGCTGTCCAACGGCAGGGAGTTCTAAGGGCCGACAAGGGGTTCATTGAAACATCGCCCACTCCTAAAGGAACCCAATGAATCACAAGGAGCCAAAAATCAGTGTGATCGTGCCGACCTATAACAGAGCAGCTATGTTGGGTGGCTGTATCGAATCCATCCTCTCCCAGACCATGGATGACTTTGAACTTGTGATAGTGAGTGACGGTTCATCCGATAATACCAAAGAAGTGGTGGATAGCTATCATGACCCTCGTATAGTATTTTTAAAAAAAGAGAACGGCGGTCAGGCATCCGCCCGGAATCTCGGGATCCTCCAATCAAGGGGAAAATACATATCCCTGTGCGATGATGACGACCGCTTTTATCAAGATCATCTCCTGAGCCTGACCGAGATCTTGGAAAAAGAAACCGATTCCGGTCTTGTCTACTCCGATTCCCTCTGGATATACAAGAACAGCTTACAGGATCCGGAAGTGAAATACTCACGGGAATTCGATAAAAAGGCGCTGGAAAACTTTAACTACATCACCCCCCTTAACGTTTTATTCCGGAGATCATGCTCGAGAAAAACGGGGTTCTTCAACGAGGATCCGGGATTCAAGGGCCTGGAAGACTGGGAATTCTTTCTCAGGCTTTCCGACCAATACCCGTTTCTGCACCTGAAACAGGTCACGGCCGAATACCATGTCCATGGGATGAATTCTTTTAAGCAGGATTCCATGTATAACTATAATCGCGCGTTTCTTCTGGTCCGGTCACAAAGATTTCATCATCTCATTTCCATGCACGGGCCCCGATTATTTGATCATACGGACCATATGTACGCCTATTATCTGGTTCAATGCTATATGAACAACGGGAGATATGCCGAAGCCCTGGAAACGGCCAACAGACTCCACCAACTTTATCTCTTACATGATAAAAAAGGGAACTCGATAACGGAACTGGTTTTACTCTTTTCATTGGGCATAAGCAGTTTCGCCGCGGGGAATGAAAGGGATGCCAGAACCTTTTTCAATGGTATCCGGCTGCATCCTGTCTATCATCAAATAAAAGAGCGGTTTCTCCTTTTCGCGAGGCAATACGCAAATGGGATTACCGAAACCGGGCTTAAGGTTTTAATGAATCATTATTTTGAGTCAGGGGTTTCGGACGAATGATTTCCGCGGACCCCCTTCCGCATCGGACCCGTGAAATCCTTATCCCCAGGGGATCCCATTTATGTCAAACCGGAAGAGGCACATTTTCACCCGTTTTCCGGGAGATAGGCAAAATCTTCCCCCTGAGCTTCCTGCGCCATGTTTTCATAAGTATTCAATTTATCAATCAATTCTATTGGTTCAGGCAATGGCACTCTCCTTGCATGTCCCTGAAGTGAAAGTTAAATCTAAAGACTATATCTCGGAACAGATAGTTTGTCAGGAGTCATGGAACTCAGGGAGGCGGAGCCTGCCTAAAGGCCTTTCATGAAGATCAAAAAATGCCCGTTACATCAATAGAAACCGGATACCAAAACCCGCTCGTGATTCAAAAATCTCGAGAAGGGCGGATCGACACGCTGGGGGACAGGAAGGCTGGCAATGAAAAGCTCAAATCCATCGATGAGCTGGCGGAAATAACGGCCTCATACCGTAAGAGAAATATGAAGGTAGTCCATTGCCATGGGGTGTTTGATCTTCTCCACATTGGCCACATCCGCTATTTTGAACAGGCCCGCCATATGGGGGATCTCCTCGTGGTAACAGTAACTCCGGACCGTTATGTGGACAAAGGGCCTAATCGTCCCGCCTTTACAGAGGAGCTTCGCTTAGAGGCGATCGCTTCATTAAAATGCGTCGATTTCGTGGCCCTGAATCAATGGCCTACCGCCGAGAACACCTTGAGACTTCTTCGACCGGACGTGTATGTCAAGGGATCGGAGTTCAAGAATACCGCCTCCGATATGACGGGAAAAATTGCGAAGGAAGAGCAGGTCGCCCTTGAGATCGGCGCGACGCTTTCATTCACCGAGGATATTATCTTCAGTTCCTCAAACCTTATCAACCGCTATATGTCCAATTTTCCGGAAGAGGTCAATAAATATCTCGAACTTTTCCGCCGTCGCTACGGCACGGATGAAATTTTAGAGATAGTGGACAAGATGGCATCCCTCAAAGTGCTGGTAATCGGAGACACGATCCTGGATGAGTATCAGTACTGCCAGGCCATCGGTAAGTCCTCCAAGGATCCGACTCTCGCCTTGAAGTATCAATCCCATGATATCTTTGCCGGGGGCGTTCTGGCCGTGGCCAACCATGTAGCTAATTTTGTAAAGGAGGTACAGTTGGTCACGGTCCTGGGAAGTCTTGACAGTAGAGAGGAGTTTATCCGGACCAATCTTCATCCCAATGTTTCGCCCTATTTTATCTTCCATCCCGAGGCCCCGACACTGATCAAGAGGCGTTTTATTGACGGTTATTCAACCAATAAGCTTTTTGAAGTTTACGTAATGAACGACTCATATCTTCCATCGGATATGAACAGGGCCATATGTCAATGGCTAAGAGACAGGCTTCCTGAATATGACCTTGTAATCGCATCGGATTTCGGGCACGGCGCCATAAGCAGGGAGATTGTTCGAACCTTAACGGGTAAGGCGCGATTCCTGTCCGTCAATACCCAGGCAAATGCCGGCAATCGAGGGCTTCACACCATAACCCGATATCCCCGTGCGGACTATGCCTGTATTGCTGAACATGAATTATGGCTCGAGACCCGGACTCAAAACGGAAATATCCGTTCCCTGATGGATATAACGGCTGAAAAGCTCGGATGCTGCCAGTTTGTGGTGACGCGCGGGAGAAAAGGGTGCGCTGTATGTGACGAATCCGGCGGATTTGTCCAGGTCCCTGCCTTTGCCCTGAACGAGGTGGATAGGGTGGGAGCGGGAGACGCCTTTCTCTCCGTGACGAGTCTTGCCTCCGCCCAGGGCGCGGAAAATGAAGTGCTCGGATTTATCGGAAACGCCGTGGGTTCACTCGCCGTGGAAGTCCTCGGCAATAAAAAACCCATCGACAAGATGAGCGTCCAGAAATATATCGTTTCACTCATGAAATGATCACTATGTTAACGTATCAGATAAAAGGGGCAGTGGCAAAGGAACAGCCGGTTCATCCCTTTCCGGATTTCAACCGGTCCCGGTTACGGATCGCACCCCTTCAAACTCGAAGACACGATCTGAACCTGTCGAATATTCTGCCGCTTCAGCCTTCGCCTTCGATAAACCCAACAATGGAAGCTGTGGCCTCAAGAATAATCTCCGCCCGTGCAAGCAACTCTTCCATTGTGTTGATGATGGGGGGCCATGTTATCCGCTCAGGAGTCCAGCCCTATTTAATAGACCTTATGGAAAAGGGGTATCTTACCTCCATCGCCATGAACGGGGCGGGTGTGATCCATGATTTTGAGTTCGCGATGATCGGGGCGACCACAGAGTCCGTGGCCCTTTATATCAAAGACGGCCGCTTCGGGCTCTGGAAGGAAACCGGACGCATCAATGATATCGTCTCGGGGGCGAAGAGATCCAGACTGGGGTTAGGTGAGGCCGTGGGGAAGGTTATCGAGGAAGAGAATTTTCCCTTTAAGAATATAAGTCTGCTCGCGGCAGGGTATAGACTTGGCATTCCCGTCACCGTGCATGTGGGAATCGGCTATGATATCCTTTTTGAACATCCCAACTGCGACGGGGCCGCTTACGGCGCCACGAGTTACACCGATTTTTTACGGTTCGCCGGGTTACTGGAGCGGCTTGAGGGGGGTGTGGTCATGAATTTCGGGAGTGCCGTAATGGCCCCCGAGATATTCCTGAAGGCCCTTTCCATGGCGCGAAACGCGGCCCACCGTAAAAATGGTTCCATATCGTCCTTCACGACCCTTGTTTGTGACCTAATACCCCTTCCATCGGAATATCATGTGGAACCATCCCGGGAGAATCCCGCATATTATTTTAGGCCCTGGAAGACCATGCTGGTTCGTACCGTGGCCGATGGTGGGGAAAGCCATTATGTCCGGGGGATCCACGCGGATACGATCCCCCAGTTATGGACGGCCCTGAACGCGAGCCCCACACGAAGCACGAAACATGGAGGTCCATTCTCATGAGATGTTTACTCGTATCACCTAAATTTATGCCGGCAGTGGGGGTTTACTATGATTTTCCCATAGGGCTCGCCTATATCTCATCGGCCCTGAAAAATGGTGGCCATGAGGTGACCTGCCTGAACCCGAACCATTCCCATGATACCATACCCGTTTTGTTGGAACGTGCCATGCAAGACGGTCCCTTCGACATCGTCGCGACCGGCGGCTTATCCGCCCACTATTATAAGGTCCATGAAATTCTTGCAACCGCCAAGGAGCTGAATCCCCATGTGATTACCGTGGCTGGAGGAGGCCTCATCAGTTGTGAACCGGAGATGGTGATGGATATGCTGCCGGCGGACATAGGCGTAATCGGAGAGGGAGACAATACCATCCTGGAAATCGCCGACGCCCTCGAACAGGGCCGGGATATGGAAAAGATCAAGGGAATGATTTACAAGACGGAAAAAGGCGAAATCCGCCGCACGAGAGAAAGACAGGCCATTGGAGAAATTGATAAGCTCCCCTACCCCGACTATGAAGGATTTGAACTGGAGAGATATCTCGAGCTCCTGTGTCAGAACGATGAGGACCATCTCAACTTCTATGACGACCCCCGGCTTGTTCCATTGATCGCCAGCCGGGGTTGTCCTTTCAGGTGTACGTTCTGTTATCATCCCTTGGGCCCGAAATACAGGCAACACTCCCTGGACTACCTTTTTAAACAGATCAATTTCCTGGTTTCAAGATATAGAATAAACGGCCTGCTCGTCCTGGATGAGCTTTTTGCCTCAAAAAATCAGTATGACAGGCTGATTGAATTCTGCCACAGGATCCGGGCCTATAATATCCGGTGGTTCGCCCAGCTCAGGGTGGACAGTGTGAATCGGGAGGTCCTCGATTTGTGCAAGAAATCCGGGTGTACCATTATCAGTTACGGCATCGAGAGTGTAAACGATCATGTACTGAAAAGCCTCAGAAAGCATATCACGGTGGAGCAGATAGAATCCACGCTGGAAATGACGTACAGGGCGGGACTGGGGAATAAGGGCAATCTGATATTCGGTGATAAAGAGGATAGCCTGGAGACGGTGAGGGAGGGTTTCCAATGGCTGGAGAGGAATAGAAAGTATCAGATAAACCCCTCAACGCTGAATCCCTATCCCGGTACGGAACTATACCAGTACGCCATAGCAAAAGGTCAAATTCTTGATAAGCGGGAGTATTTAAGAGAGATTCTGCTCCCGAACGTCACGAAAATGACCGATAAGGAATTCCTACACGTAAAACAATTTGCACAATTCGCGAGGATGTTCCTCAACAAGATCCCCGCTACGATGGTCTCCTGTAAAAAAATCCGGGTTGATCCCCTGAAGGGGGCCATATACCAACTCCTAATACAATGTCCCCACTGTCAAAAGAATATCCCCTATGGGAACATGAACCACAATATGCAGCATCTGGGAAACGGATCCTACCTCTTATACTGCCGGGACTGCGGGCAGAAATTCAGCGTTTTAGCCTTTAATGTGGAAGAACGGGTTGGGGAAATACTCTCAATAATCGGATCCAAGATGGCGGCCATCCGGTACACGGATAACAGATTGTTATTTATACTGGGTCGGAGGCTTTTGGAAAGGATGGACTATATCCTCGTCTCCGGCTCAGAACCATCCGTAATAAACCCCTATCATCGAAATATCGTGGGATATCCGGAGGCAATCATTCAGCTAGCCGGTTCTTTGGAATATATCGTCTATCCCATCCATGAATTCAATCAGGCCCAGTACCAAGAGATATCTCAACTGGAAAACGAAGGCCTGACCGTCTTAAAGATCTATACCTTTCAAAACTATAAAAAAGCCATGGGTATCATTAACGGGTTGCGTTCCCTGGGGAACCTTGAAGAGGCCATATCCGTGCTGGCACAGGCAAGAGATCAATTCCCCATTTCTTCGGTACTGGATAATCTTGAAAGTGAGATCGATGTGGAAAGGGGTCATATCCTCAAGGCCAAACAGAAGTTTATCCATGCCATTGAAAAATGGCGGACGGATTGGCAGCCCTATAACAATCTGGCCACCCTCCTCTATCTGGATGGGGACAGCGAAGTCGCCCTCGAGCTTTACAACAAAGCATTGTCATTGAATCCCGGTAACGACCTGATCATATCCAACATTGAACAGTGTAAGGCCAGCCTGAAATATGGCTTTGAAAAGGAAAACCGCAGGATCTCCGTCGATGCCTGATTCCCGAAGAGAGTTCCGTACACGTTACTCGTATTGGAGACTATGATGAAAGATTGGCACATGAATGCCCGGAGTATAAAGGAAACACTGGATCTCCTATCCGTCCGGGACTCCTTCCGGGACGAGATGCCCCCGGATGCCGCCTTCGATCGGTTGAAGGACGCCACAATTCAGGTCCGCAATGAGAAAAGGACCGTTTACCTCATAGGGAATGGTGCGAGCGCATCCATGGCCAGCCATGTCGCCGCCGACCTGGCAAAAAATGCGATCATCCATACGGAGATCCTTTCCGATCTGTCCTTAATCACTGCGATCGCCAACGACATCAGCTACGAAGAGGTTTTCGCGGAGCCCCTGCGCCGCAGGATGGTTAAGGGAGACATGCTCATCGCCATTAGCAGTTCCGGACGTTCACCGAACATCATCCGCGCTTCCCGGGAGGCGATCCGGTTCGGGGGTATGGTCATCACGCTATCGGCCATGGACCCGGAAAATGCCCTTCGTTCCCTCGGGATGTTGAACTTTTATGTCCCGGCGGATGCCTATGGGATGGCCGAGACCTGTCACGCGGCGATCCTGCATTATTGGATAGATCAGATGGTCTTAACCACCACTCAACCTGGTAATGAACAATCAATAGATTGAGAGACCGACACTGCACGGCTCCTTCACATAGGAAGTGCATTGTCACGAAAGATGTCATGGGGGATACGTTGGACAAGTACAGATTGGACGACCATAAACTAATGTATCACGTTCAAAGGGTCAATGCCTGGTTAAAGGGGGAACGGGTGTATCCCATATATATGGAGATCAGCCCCTCCGGTTCATGCAACCATCGCTGTCGATTCTGCGCTCTTGATTTCATGGAATATCAGAAGAGATACCTGGATGCCGGACTGCTCCGGGAGAGGCTTTCGGAGTTTGGACACCTCGGGATAAAAAGCATTATGTATGCCGGTGAGGGAGAACCCTTTCTGAACAAACGCATGGTCGATATTATCGAATACACGAAGGACGCGGGTATCGATGCCGCCATCACCACGAACGGGGTCTTAATGGGGCAGAGGATTGCGGACAGAATCCTCGATAAGGTCCGGTGGATCAAAGTAAGCATCAACGCGGCCAGGGGGGAGACCTACTCAAAAATTCACCGCACAAGGGCATCCGATCTGAATACCGTGATTCGAAATATGTCCTACGC
>CAYTUL010000151.1:0-8236 GCA_964441135.1 uncultured Desulfobacteraceae bacterium
TAGCATTGGCTCCACGCCGCCCCTCCCCGCGCCCTTGGGTTAATTCAGCGGGGGCGGCCGGGTAAGGGCCGCGCCCACATCATACCAGTCCCTCAGGATGATAGAGAATGCCGTACGCTGCAGACCCCGGCACATCCGCTGAACCATATATCGGTATCCGCTGCTGAGTATGGTTGCCGTAAACCTGTCACAGTGATACACATCCCTGAATTCCCGGTTGCCGAGCTCCCTGAGGAACTTCTTTTCCTCTGCCATCATGATATCCTTCTTTCAATGCATATTTCCCCGTATTGCCCGATTTCGGCCACCTGTCCCGAACAAACCATGGTTGTTGCCATGGGCTCCCGGATAATGGCAGGGCCCGGGATGGTATCCCTAAAAAAGAGGCTTTCCCTTTCATACTCCATGATATCCATCTCTCCCTGAGGCAGGTAAGACAGCTTTCCGGGTATCCCCTCGGGCCCCCCCTTCTCTCTTTTTGTAAGTATCCGGTACTCCGCCTTGGTTATGGGTAAAACACAGGATGTGCGGTAGGAACAGGCGATCACGGGCAGATAAGGAAATTCGTTGCCCCACAGGTCCAGATAGGAACGATTAAAGGCTTTTATTAATTCCTTTACCGTTTCTTCCCTAATGGAGCCTGACGGGACAGGAATGAAGGGGGTCTCCCATGTCTGTCCCGCATACCATCCATCGAAGCTCCTGACGAACTTCACGTCTTCACGGGTCATATTTTCGGGTAGTTTTTCCAGAATGGCCTTCTCCATCCTGGTGTAAACTTCGTTTATCCTCCCGGCGGTTTCCGCGTCAGGTTTCAGGGTGACGTATGCGCTCCTGTACTCCGTATATGTGAGGTCGCCGCTCGCCAAGCCGAGAGCAGAAAACAGTCCCGGATAGGGGGGAACGATGATTTTTTTTATCTCGAGGGGCTCCATTAATTGGGGAAGCATCATGGGTCCGGCGGAACCGTAGGCAAAAAGGGCATAATCCCTGGCGTCAATTCCCCTCTCGATCGTCACGCTGGCAATCCCCTCGGCGACATTGGTCAGCCCCAGATCATAGGTCTGTCTTACCTTGGTAGAAAGATCCGCTTTCAGGGGAAGGTCCTCAAAGGCCTTTAGGGATAAATCCGGATACAGGGGTTTTTCCCCACCGAGGAACTTTTCAGCATCCAGTATTCCCATGAGAAGGAAAGCATCCGTAAGGGTGGGCCGTGTTCCTCCGCCGCCGTAGCAGGCCGGCCCCGGATCGGCGCCTGCACCCTCCGGACCCACTAAAAGCTCCCCGAAGGGACCGACTTTGGCAATGGACCCCCCTCCCTGGCCTATGCTGAAGATTTCATTGGCCAATGTGTTTACAATCACGTCATGCTCAATTTCATATTCGGTCTTTACCACGGGCTTTCCCTGACGGATAAGACTTATATCCGTGCTGGTCCCGCCGATATCACAGCATATGATATTTTCCTCTCCTATCAAACTGCCGAGACGGGCACTGGAGACCGTTCCCGCCGCCGGTCCCGAATACATGATCCTGGAAGGTTTCTCCATGGCGAAATCAAAAGGAATGAGCATGGCGGCGGAATCAACAAGGTTCAGATCACCGGTGAATCCGATTTCCTGAAGTCCTTTATGAAGCCTGTTTACATAGGAGCTCAGGACCATCTTCATGATCACGTCCATAACCGTTGTGGAAGCCCTGGCATATTCCTTTCCCAGGGGGCTCACCTCGCTGGATATGGAAATGGGAATGTCTCCCATTATCTCTTTTACCAGGTTCCGCAGTTTTCTCTCGTGCTCCCCGTTCACATAGGCATTGAGGAGACAGATCGCTACACCCTTCACATCGCATTTTTTAAGGACCTCTATCTCCTTTCTTGCCTGATCCTCATTAAGAGGAATAAACACTTCCCCCTTACTGGTCATTCTCTCCGCTATTCCCCTGCGCAGGTACCTCTCGACAAAGGGTTTCCCGGAGTCTCCGCAATTTCTCCTCCAGTTCGCATCCGTCAGGGCCTCCATGGGTTTCCATGATCTGGCGAAATCCAGTATATCACGATGCCCCTCTGTGGTCAGAAAGGCCGCCTTCGGAAAATTCCTGGTCAAAATCGCGTTTAGTCCGAAGGTCGATGCGTGGTTGAGTATCTTCCGGCCTTCTATGCCCACCCTTTTTGCTCCCCCGATCACGGAGTTTTCCATGGCCTGAATGTCCGTGGGGACTTTCGCGGCCGTGATATTTCCCTTTTCATCGACGGCTATGGTATCCGTAAATGTTCCGCCTACATCTATTGCTATCATCCGTTTCCTCTTTCAATTGAACTCCTGTTTCTCACAAGATTGAGCCTACATCAGATCCCAGAGAAGTGTACATGGAGCGTATTGATTTTCACTTCTCTTCCTGTCCAGGGAGTAGAGGCAATCCTGGCATTTTACCACGTCCCACCAGCCCCCGTCCGTCAACACCCTGTAAGCCTCTACATGACGGCTTCCGCATTCATCGCACACCTGATCCACCTTTTCTCTCTTCTCAAAAAGTCGTTCTTCCGCCGGTCTGGGGAATTTATTCATCCGATTGATCTCCTTTCATTCATGACTTCACGTAGACAGGTTATGAATCATGTCTTCAAGTCCCAACGCCTGTAACTTCTTTCTGCTCGGGTCCCCGGTTTCCGGGTCCCAGTCAAAGGCAGCGCAGTACTCTTTGAGCCAGGCGTCCTCGTTGATCGTTACTCCTTCGAGGGGCCCCTTTTGAAGCGGCGGCCTGCCTAACAGTCTCCCGGGAATCTTGAGGTTCCTCAGGCTAAGCCCCTCCCGGATATTAAAGACCCGGCGTATATTGAAAATTCTTTCCCCTGTCTCGATCAGATCTTCACGGTTGAATTCCCAGCCGGTTACCGCGTTCATAAACTCGGTCAGGACATCGGGACTGGGTAAACAACTGTAAATAAACGCGCACATACCGGAGCTGTTCACTATATGATGCAGGGCGCTTGCTGTCCTGTATTCCATTCCATCATCTGCAAAGGATTTTCTTTCTTTCTGAATCACCTGCCCAAGCGGGCGAAAGACTTCCGCATTCTGGGTGTGCCGTGCGGGTGTGGGGTCCAGGAGGTAGGCAATCCCCCAGTGGTAATCGAGCTTGGGATCATGGGCCGGAAGCCCCTGTCCCTGAATATGCATGGCGTATTCAGCAGCATCCTTGCCGATTCTGTCCGCAGCGATTTTGACGCCGTCTGCAATAATATCCCCGAAACCCTCTCTCCGGGCCAATTTTTCTGTCATGGCGACGATGGCCTTATGATTGCCCCAGGTCATCTCAATACCATCCGTATCCCCTTTGGTAATAATCCCCTTTTCATAACACTCCATGGTGAAGGCCATAACAGCCCCGGTAGAGATGGTGTCCATCCCGTAACGATTGCAGAGATCGTTCAGTTTGATTATAGATTCCATGTTGTTATTCAGGCAATTACACCCGAACATGGCGAGGGTCTCATATTCGGGTCTGTGCCCCCCCTTCTCGTAATCATACTCGCCCGTTCCTTCTTTCAGGTGCGCCCCGCACCCGATGGGGCAGCGATAACAGGCGTACTTTTTAACCCTGCGGGACGTTATCTCCTCCGCCCGGAAGGCTTCAATATCCGGAAAATCGATAACACCCACCCCTCCCCAGTTTTTAACCGGTGAATCACCGCTATGGGCTGAACCGGCTGCAACAAAAGCCGTTCCGTGTTCCCCTAACCAGTCTATGGTTCCACCCAGTTTATGCAGGTACTTTTTTCTCAGTTCGCTGACCTTTCTTTCATCCCTAACCGGAACTTTCAGGGTGCCTTTTACCGCCACGGCCTTAAGTCTCTTCGAGCCCATCACGGCGCCCAATCCGGAACGGCCGGCCGCCCTTCCCCTGTCGTTCATAACCGCCGCTATGAGAGAGGTCTTCTCTCCCGAGGGACCGATGCAGGCTACCCTGACATGTTTACCCAGTTCCGATTTAAGGATGTCTTCCGTTTCGAAGGAATCCTTGCCCCACAGGTGTTCGGCGTTTCTGAGTTCGGCTTTGTCATCATGAATAAAGAGGTAAACGGGTTTTTCCGAAATCCCCGTAAAGAACACGGCGTCATAACCAGCGAATTTCAGATAGGGTCCGAAATCACCGCCCGAATTCGCATCACCCCAGCCGCCCGTCAATGGAGATTTTCCTGCTACCGTGTACCTTGAACCACCTAGTGAAGCCGTACCGGTCAGCGGGCCTGTAAGAATACCCAGAATACTATGAGGACCGAGGGGATCAACCCCGGCCTTCTGCCGGTTGAAAAGTATGCCGGCTCCGAGACCGTAACCGCCGATGAATCGGCGGCAAAGCTCCTTATCAAGGTCTTCATCCCTTAACTCATTATCGGAAAGATCCGCCCACAGGAGCTTCCCTAAATAACCTCGTCCCATTCACTCACCCCCTGCATTATTTACGACCGAACCCCTATCGGGTTTACGCTAATATAAGATGGCCCGTTTCAGTTGCTATTTGCTTGTTCAAAGACGACCCTTTTCCTCTTTCCATGTTCCACATACCATGACCATATCAACTGAGGGACCCTGGCTAGGCCCTGCGGCATCAAATAGACGACGATCAACAAGATGCCCGCGGATATATAAGGAGAATATATCTTTAGACCCCGGAAAAACTCCGGAATGAGAAAGAGAATGGCCGTTCCTATGATCGGCCCGGTAAAACTGTTTATGCCGCCTATGAGCACATACATTACGATCCAGAGGGTGGCCGATAGGTCAAAGCTTGTGGGGGACATGACGAGATTATAATGAGCATAGGCGGCACCTATCAAACCCACAAAGAAACTCCCGACCCCAACAGCTAAAATTTTATACCGGGATTCATTAATACCGACACTCGATGCGACCATATATGACTGGGCAATCGCCTTTAAATTCATGCCGATCCGGCAATATTCAAATCTGTAAAGGGCGGTGACACTTACCAGCGCCAGTGCCAGAAAGAAATAATAGTACTGGATCCTGGAGCCTGTCAATAAAGGGTGGATACCGGTGAGGCCGCTGTAACCTCCGGTCCAGACCCCACCCGCGGAAATGATCTGTATTACCCCGACCCCGAAAAACAGGCTGCCCATGGCATAGTATAAGGCCCTCAGCCTGGAAAAGGGATACCCAAATAACATCCCGATGAAAGATGTTATCAATGCCGCCAGCGGAATGGTGAACCACGGTGACCAGCCCAGCCATCTTGACGCCATGCCGGACAGGTAAGCGCCAATACCCATAAAGGCCGCATGAGCAAGAGGAAATTGACCGGAGATAGCGATCGTGCGCAGGCTGACGGAAGCAACGATGTACACAAAACTCAGGGTAATAATATGCACCGTATAAAGCGAGCCAAGCAGTAAGGGGAGGACGGCCAGAATGAGTATCACCCCCCCGCAAAAACCGAGCTTGACCCATTTATTGCCGATTACGGATGCAGGGAGTTCGGATCCTGATGTCTTTGTATCGCTGGCGATCTCGACCTCATGCCCGAAGAAACCCTGGGGACGGAACAGGAGGATAATCATGACGATGGTGGCCGCAATAGCATCGCTTGTGGCACCGGGGATCAAAACGGGCAGCACGCCATAGAGACCGCCGAGGATTAATCCCACAATGAAGATTCCTCCGAAACTCCCGGCTCCGGCGAGGATAACCACCATCAGAATTTTTATCAATGTGAGCTGGCCTGTGAAAGGGCTGAGATTATACAGGGCCCCCATCAGGCATCCGGCTATGGCAGCCATGCCGAACCCAAGTGCGCAGGCAATAGCTGAAATACGGTGAATGCTGATGCCCTGTAAGGACGCCCCCTCCATATTCTGACTAATCGCCTGCATTTGCTGACCCCATTTCGTACGATTGACGAACAGGATTGTCAGCACAAGGATGATTGCACCGATAGCAAAAGTGACGATTCTATCCCAGTTAACCGAAAAAAACCCGGTCCTGAGTCCACCTTCTACAAAGCTCGGTATGGACAGTTGTTTTGTCCCTATCAGGATATTTACGGTCGTTGTCAAGATGACGATGATGGCGACGCATATCATTACGATACGATTGAAATCCACGACAAAGGGGCGGAAACAGAACTTTTCCATAAATACCCCAAGGGCGGCGATAATGACCGTTGTGACCAGCATGGCTATCCAGTGATTTAAGCCAAGACCCACAATCAACGCATATCCGATGTAGCCGGCAACCATGTATATGGCCCCATGGGTCAAATTGAGTATCCCTAACATGTTGAACAGAAAAGCAAAGCCCAGAGACAGCACTATATACACGGATGCTAATATCAACGCGTTGACCGAGGTCTGAATAAATAATTCCATGCGGACACCTATAGATGTTCCCTTTAAATAGGCCTTCCCCTTTGGCAAACCTATGCCCTGAGCCCGAAAATACCCTCTGCAGAAAGAAGTGGATGAACTCTTTTGATGAATCAAGCATATACCGGGGTGAAGTTGCTTTCTCCACCCCGGTCATACCAGGTTATAAAGCACATCCCTCATGTACAGAAACGATTTTCTTACAGAGATGCAGAGGACACGGAGAAAGACAGTAATGAAAGTACATTTTTATTACGGAATTGGCCCCACATCTATCCAGCCGCCGTAGATAACCTTCCCATTCACCAGTTTCTGATAGGGGAGGGGATGACCTATGGCATGATGCTTAAGTCCATAGGTTTTGTCTCCACTAAAGATACCGGTCCCGAAGAGACACTCAACCGTTTCCATCGACTCCCATGTCTTCTTCACTACCTTGGGGTCAAGGCTGTTGGCCTTCTGAATGACCTTTGCCAGCACCCAAAGTCCATTGGGGTTAAACAGAAAGATGGGCTCCTTTTTCCCGCTCCTGTTGTATACTTCGTCCATCAAGGGCGGGTTCCCTTTGGCAAGGGGAGTGAGCCCCATGGTGATGATATCGTTGGACGCCTCCTTGCCGGCAATGGCTAGGATATCCTTACAGGAGGACAGGCCCTGATAGATAACGGGTTTATTGTTGCCCAGGGCCCTCAATCCTTTGGCGATCATACCCACGGCTACGGGGCTGCCGTTTACGACAAATGTAGCATCCATATCTTTGATGGCGTGAAGTTTAGCCGCGATGGGGCTGAAATCCTCCATCTCATTAGGAAAGGGAACCACATCACCCACCATGGTTATTCCAAACCGTTCCGCCAGTAACTTCTTCACCATTGGGATCAGATAGGGTATGGCTCCATCATCCGGGCTGACGATAGCTACTTTTTTGACCTGCGGATATTCCTTCTGTAAAGCCTTGGTTGCTCCAATAACGGTTCCTATGCTGGCGTCAAAGCCCAAGAACCCGTAAGGCGTGCTCGCATCCAGTTCACCCGGCTGATTAGAAACATAGCCGGAAACATGCAGTATTTGGTTCGCTTCAAATACAGGTGAGGACCCCGTAGAGAAGAATCCGGTAGGTCCCACGACAAACTTGACCCGGTGGTCGTAGGCCAGTCTGTTGGCTCCGGCCGTGATACCGTCAAGAGTGCTCTTCCCGTCTTCACCTACCAGCTCGATATTGTATTTTTTCCCCTGTATGGTAAGTCCGCCCTTGTCGTTTATCATTTGCGCTACAATCTTGAGATGCCCTTCCTCAACGGCGTCAAAGACTGAATACCAGCCACTCACACATAAAAGGTAGCCGATCTTGAGCGTTTCCACCGCGCCGGCTTTTACTACTCCCAGGGGGTTCAACAATACCGCCGCCAGCAACAGAATGAAGACGATACAGGATATTGAAATTGATTTTTGTTTTCTCATTTTTGCCCTCCCTTCTTCATTTTGATAATGATGATTTCTACTGCTTTCTTTCCTAACCCCGGATATTCGGGTATATCTGACGCGTATTTTTATCCATCACCTCCTTCTTCTCGGACATAAAAATTATTTTTTATCACAGCATTGTTTGATTATCAATATCAATAGGACAATCTGAGTTTTTTCATGCATTTTGTCGCAGGGCAGCAAGCCGGCACTAATAAAAAATCCACGCCCACCAAAGATCCCGATAATTTGTACGGGGAAGGACGTGACCTTGGTTTGATCCCAACGGGGTTTCATGGGTAAAGCAGGTATGATATTTCTTTTCAAGGGGATATCTTTTTGAGATTCCATTGGGCGTTGCCATGACCAAATATTTGGGGTTTATGC
>CAYTUL010000152.1:0-8227 GCA_964441135.1 uncultured Desulfobacteraceae bacterium
CTGTTTATGTTAGGAGGCATCATCTATCTTCTCATAACGCGTGGATTCGTCGATCCGATCGGTCTCACTATCGGTCTTTCAACTGTCGTATTCGGTATCGTAAGTTACGGAATTCACAGGGCCTGGAAATCGGGGCTGGAGGGAACAGCGTAGATTATGGAGCATCATTATTATTTTTTGGTCGAGATCTTGAGCGCATTGGGGTTAGGGCACTTTGCCCATCAAAACACCCATGTTATTCATTCCTGGTTTGTAATGCTTCTGCTGATCGTTGGCGCCCTTTTGCTTGTAAGGGGTATCCGGCTGGTACCTGGAAAAGGGCAAAGCGCCCTGGAACTAATCATTGGAGGGTTGGAGGATTTTATGGTCGAGATCACGGGGCCGGAAGGGAGGGCCTTTTTTCCCTATATCGTGACCATTTTCCTTTATATCCTTGTCTCGAACCTTCTGGGGCTGGTCCCGGGCTTTTTTTCTCCCACAGCGAACCTGAATACCACCCTTTCAATGGCCATATGCACATTCGTCCTCACCCATATTATTGGAATAAAGTTTCATGGGGCCAAGTACATCAAACATTTTTTAGGGCCCATATGGGTAATGGCCCCTCTGATGTTGATCATTGAACT
Source organism: uncultured Desulfobacteraceae bacterium (assembly GCA_964441135.1). Lineage (GTDB taxonomy): Bacteria > Desulfobacterota > DSM-4660 > Desulfatiglandales > HGW-15 > CAYTUL01. Next base: position 627 of record CAYTUL010000152.1, read on the forward strand.
CATCGGACATTTTGCACGTATAATGTCATTAAGCATTCGACTCTTTGGAAATATCTTCGGTAAAGAGACGGTCTTGGGAATCCTTTTTGGTTTAGCGGGTTTCGCACTAGCCCCCTTACCGATATTATTTTTAGGTATCCTGGTGAGCTTTATCCAGGCTCTTGTGTTTATGCTGCTTTCGATCGTGTATTTCGCGGGAGCCATGGAAGAAGCCCATTAGATCTTTATGTTTTATTTGATTAAATTTGGAAGAAGGCAAAATAATCTTAAAGAAGGGGGATGTTCTATGTTTAAAAAGAATCTTTTCGGGGTGTTCATGATCCTGCTTATCCTGGGGACGGCGTCAGCAGTCATGGCGGATGACGGTACGGCAAAAGCGACCGGTATGTTCATTTTCGCCGGTGTTGCGCTTGCCTGTGGTTTAGGCATCGGAATCGCCGCTCTTGGGACAGGTGTCGGCATGGGAAATGCGATCAATGCCGCGCTTTCCGGAATCGCCAGGAATCCTGAGGCGAGCGGAAGAATCCAAACGAATATGATTATCGGTCTGGCACTAATAGAATCGCTCTGTATCTATGCCCTTGTAATCTGCTTTATCATGGTATTCAAGATACCAAGCCTGGACGCTGTAATACAAAGCGTGGGCGGTTAAAGGGAAGAATATAAGGGCATTTTTTAAATTATGCCCTTTTTTTCTCATATTTTATGTGCTTTTATTCACAATCTGTTTCATTTTTAGGGACAGATTGATTACGTTTTTTAATGGTAAGAGATCAAAAGATACCTGATGCGACCATTGAAAGGGTTGCCCACTATATGAGACCTTTAGAGGGTTTGATAAAGGAGGGGATTCAGGTCGTATCATCTGAGCAGTTGGCGGAGCTGTGCGGGGTTAATCCCGCACAGGTTCGGAAAGATCTTTCCTTTTTTGGTGAATTCGGTGTAAGAGGCGTAGGATATGATGTCAGCGATCTGATGAAGGAAATTAAGCGCATATTGGCTTCAGACCGCGAATGGAGATTGGGTATAGTCGGGCTCGATGATATGGGTATGGCGCTCGTACAGCATAAAAACTTCCTGAGAAGAGGCTACAGGTTTGTGGCCGCCTTCGACTCCGACCCCCTGAGGATTGGAAAGACCCTCCCCATGGGACTGGTTATCCAGCCAGTGTCAAAGATCAGGGATCTGGCGATAGAGCTACGTCTCGAGATAGGTGTTATCACCACTTCACCATCGGAAGCCCAGCGGATGGCGGATCTGTTTTTTGAGTCCGGTATCATGGCTGTTCTTAATTTCTCACCCATCCATTTAAGAAAACCGGATTGCTGCCTTGTTCAAAACGTGGATTTCACGCTAAACCTCGATCGTTTGGTCTACCAGCTTAATAAGATATAAAGGTTTGTGATCCTTGTCCCTTCCATGAGCTCTTCGACGCCTTTTTTATTCTTTTGTCCCTGGAGGAGCGGGAACGTCAGAGGAAGTCTTTTAAAAACTTCGCCGTGTAGGATTCATTGATTTTCTGGATCTCTTCAGGGGTGCCCGCGGCCACGAGATACCCTCCTTTATCACCCCCTTCCGGCCCGAGATCAATGATATAATCGGCGGTTTTTATAACATCCATATTATGTTCGATAACCACCACCGTGTTATCGAGTCCCACCAGGTAGGCAAGGACCTCAAGGAGTTTCTTGATATCGGCAAAATGGAGACCGGTTGTGGGTTCGTCAAGGAGGTAAAGAGTCCTTCCTGTATCTCTCTTGCTCAATTCTCTGGACAGCTTTACCCTCTGAGCTTCCCCCCCGGAGAGGGTCGTCGCGGACTGGCCCAGTTTTATATAGCCCAGGCCGACATCCAACAGCGTTTTTAACTTGCCCTTGATTTTGGGTACGTTTTCGAAGAACGTAAAGGCCTGGTTTACCGTCATGTCCAGGACATCGGCGATATTGGATCCCTTATACCTGATTTCGAGTGTATCCCTGTTAAAACGGCTTCCTTTACAGGCCTCACAGGTCACATGTACATCCGGGAGAAAATGCATCTCGATCTTTATAAGACCGTCTCCGTTACATGCCTCACACCTTCCACCCCGAACGTTAAAACTGAACCGGCCGGCTTTGTATCCCCTCATCTTCGATTCCGGAAGCATGGAAAATAAATCCCGGATGTGTGTGAATACGCCTGTGTAGGTGGCCGGATTGGAACGGGGAGTCCTGCCGATGGGGCTTTGATCGATATTAATCACCTTGTCAATAAGATGAATGCCTTTGATATCTTTTACCCTTCCAACTCTCGCCTTTGATCGATAGAGCTTTTGAGCTAAGGCCGGAAAAAGGGTCTCATTAATCAGACTGCTTTTACCCGAGCCCGAAACACCCGTCACGCAGGTAAAGGTTCCCAGGGGGATCTTCACTCTTATGCCCTTGAGATTATTCTGTTCCGCGCCCTCAATAATGATGCTCTTTCCGTTACCCTTTCTTCTTACTTCGGGCACAGGGATCTTGAGTTTGCCGGACAGATACCGGCCGGTTAATGATTCTTTATCCCTGATCAGTTGCTTCGGAGTCCCCCTGAAGACCACATGGCCGCCCTTTAATCCCGCTCCGGGACCCATATCAATGACATAGTCGGAAGACAGAATGGTTTCCGCGTCATGCTCCACGATCAGAACCGTGTTCCCTAACTCTTTAAGGCGTTTGAGATTATTTAAAAGGAGGAGGTTATCTTTCTGATGTAATCCGATGCTTGGTTCGTCGAGTACATAAAGGACCCCTGCGAGGCCGGAGCTTATCTGGGTGGCCAGCCTGATACGCTGGCTTTCACCACCAGAGAGGGTTGAAGATGTTCGATCAAGGGTCAGGTAAGTTAAGCCCACGCTCCTTAGAAAGCCGATCCGCTCCTTTAATTCCTTGAGAATTCTCCTTCCGATATCCATCTCTTTGGATTCCAGTCTGAGTTCCTGGAAAAATTCATGGGCCTTTTCGATAGTGAAGGCGGTTATCTCATGGATAGACTTACCTCCCACCTTGACGGCTCTGCTTACGGGCTTGATTCTTGCACCTCCGCATGAGGGGCAGTCCCTTGTACTCATGAATCGCTCTATCTCTTCCCGGATGTAGAATGAGTCCGTTTCATGATAACGCCTTTCAAGGTTCGGTATAATTCCTTCAAAGGGCCGCTTATAGAAGTGCCGTCGATCATCCTTTTCAAAGTAAAACTTGATCTCCTCTTTTCCTGAACCGTTGAGAAAGACATCTCGGCCTTTCTTGGGTAAATCCTTAAAAGGTGTATAGATTTCCAGGCCGTAATGACTGCAGACCGCGTCGAGCATCTGCTGATAATAGACGGAACTCCTTTTAGACCATGGGGCCAAGGCACCTTCTCTAAGGGAGAGATCGGGATCTGGGACGATTAGGTCCGGGTCAAGGTACCTTTTCATGCCCAGGCCGCTACACTCGGGGCAGGCCCCCTGGGGATTGTTGAAGGAAAACATCTGAGGGGTAAGTTCAGGAATACTAATGCCGCACTTTTTACAGGCCGCTTTCTGGCTGAAAAATATCTCCCCGGAATGGTTTACATCTAAAATCGCCTGTCCTCCCGAAAGGTTCAAGGTAAGTTCCATGGAGTCTGTGAGACGCCTTCTAATATCCTTCCTGATAATCAACCGGTCCACTATTACACTTATGGTATGTTTTTTATTCTTATCCAGGAGAATTTCCTCTTCAAGAAGGCGTATATCCCCATCTATCTTTACCCTGGTAAAGCCGTCTTTGCGAAGACGTTCGAGGAGCTGGAAGTGTTCCCCCTTCCGCCCCTCTATTATAGGGGCGAGGATCTGTATCCTGGCCCCTTCCGGGAGGTTCATGATCTGGTCAACGATCTGCTGGGTCGTCTGGGATGCGATCTCAATGCCGCACACAGGGCAATGGGGATGGCCGATCCTGGCAAAGAGGAGTCGCAGGTAGTCATAGATTTCGGTGACCGTTCCCAGAGTGGACCTGGGATTCCTGCTGGAGGTCCTCTGTTCTATGGAGATGGCGGGAGAAAGCCCGTCTATGTAGTCCACATCGGGCTTATCCATCTGCTCAAGAAACTGACGCGCGTAAGCGGAGAGGGATTCAACGTATCTTCTCTGGCCTTCGGCATAGATCGTATCAAAGGCAAGAGAAGACTTGCCGGATCCGGACAGGCCGGTGATCACCACAACCTTGTTTCTGGGGATATCCAGTGAAATGTTTTTAAGGTTGTGTACCCGTGCTCCTCTTATCTTTATCTTGTCCGTCGCCATCACAGATCGCTCATTGATAATCGCTCAAATCTTCTCCGAGCTTTTATCTTTCGTCCTCCCATCTGCTCATCTTTTTACGTTAAATATTTGAAACCCGCCCCTCTGGGCCGGTCGAAGATCCCGCGCATCGGGGGTCAGAGATAATGGGCTCTGCCCGATAGCCTTTAATCCGGCTATATCTATCTCTTTAAGACCATATCTACCTGCTTGGGAGCTAATGACCAAATATTTGGGGTTTACAAAGTAAGTCATTTATTCCTGTTTTTCACAATATCCGCAGCCATCCGGACAGCCGACATCAGGCTCGATGGATCGGCTTTTCCCCGGCCGGCAATATCGTATGCTGTTCCGTGATCAACCGAGGTCCTCACGATCGGAAGGCCGAGAGTTATATTGACGGCGTCGGAGAAATGGATCAGCTTCAGTGGAATCAGACCCTGGTCGTGGTACATGCTGACAACGGCGTCAAGTCGGCCGGAAACCGCCTTGAAAAACAAGGTGTCCGCGGGAAGGGGTCCAGCGACTTTACAGCCTTCCATGGCCGCCCTCTTTACGGCAGGAAGGATGATATCCCTTTCTTCCGATCCGAATAGACCCGATTCTCCGGCGTGTGGATTGAGAGCGGCCACTGCGACACGCGGAGCATGGATGCCGAAATCCTTTTTAAGGGACTCGAAGGTCAGGATTATTGCCCGGTACACACTTTCCGTGTTTATCCCGGCCGGGACTTCCTTGAGGGCGCAGTGTATGGTTACAAGGGTCACGCGAAGTCGCTCTCCGGCCAGCATCATAATATAATCGGTCGTGCCGGTAAGGTAAGAGATCAGTTGTGTATGTCCGTCAAAATGATAACCGGCCTTGTTCATCAGGGCTTTGTTGATGGGGCAGGTCACCATGGCAGCCATCTCTCCATGAATGGCGGATTCTACCGCCCTGATTATATATTGAACCATGGCCTTTCCCCCTTCTACCGAGGGTTTTCCGGGAAGTATACTTTTTTTCTTTAAGCCGGAAAGGGCGATAAGATCTATATGCCCAGGTACACCTCCCGCCTCATCCGGTCCGGTGATCTTCCTTATTGAGCACTTTTTTACTCCCTTAATATCCAGGGATAGCGCCCCCGGATCACCGAAAACCACTGGCCTGCAATAATCATAAAGCGATGAATTCGACAAAGCCTTGCGGATAATCTCGGGTCCGATCCCGGAAGGATCACCCATGGTTATACCGATTACAGGCCGGTTTTTCATGACTATTCTCCGATCAGGGGGATTATCAACAGGCAGGTAACTATACATTTTCCCGTTGAACTGTCAAGGATGGAGACGGAAACAACCCTTTTAACAGATGAAAATCTCCACAGGCACCTCGCTTATCAGGCGGCAACCCTTTTCCGTCACAAGAAAGACGCTTTCTATGCCTGCTGAAAATTCGTTTTCAAATACCATTTTTGGTTCCAGACTGAAGGTCATTCCAGGTTCGAGCGGATAATCCCGGTCCCTGGCTATTACCGGGTGCTCAACCAGTTCAAGACCGATACCATGACCTACAAAAGTCACCTTGTACCCCGGAGGTCCGAGGTAGGGGGCCGCATAACCCAGGGAGTCCGCTTTTGCAACCGAGAATTTAAAGAGTTCGGATACCGTCACCCCGGGTTTAACATTCTCAAGCACATAATTATGTATCTCTATTGAGGCCAGGCTGGCAGCCAAGGCTTTTTCAGGCATGGAACCGATGGCAAACATCCTGGTTTCATCCACATGATAGCCGTTCAGGACGGTTCCGAAATCAATCATAATTGGCTCGTTGACGGATAGGATCTTGCCACCGGCACCGCATGGAAAGGCGGGAGATGTGCCGGCCCCGCTGGCAGGTGCGTCTAAAAGCCCCACTAATCCGCCGCTCTTCCCGCTCAGGATATGCCAGGGATATCCTTCGGTCTGATAATTTCTTACCCTCAGACAGGCGCCGTGCCCGCCTTTTCTGGCGAATGTTTCAATCATGCCCGAAAACTCCATCTCCGTAAGACCCGGCCGAATGGCCGACCTCATATATTCAAAGATTTTTCGTGATAGCCCGGCCGACTTTTGCATCTGCCCTATTTCCCAGTCTGATTTGATCATCCTGGTTTGCAGGATAAGAGGAGATCCATCGACGTATGTATCCACTCCCACTCCGAAAAGATCCCTGTAAAAATTGAAATCCCGCACCGGCAACACATCAAATTCAAGACCCATAACATGCGGCATTGCACCGTAAAAATCACTGAGTAGCCCCGGGACATCCCTTATGGATTTAATTTCAACGATATTCTCTATGGAAGACTCTTCCATAGCGCGGGGCATATATTTGATTATCAGCAGGAGAGGTTTTCCTTCCGCCGGGATGTAGAGGAAGCCGTTCTGCGCTGTTCCCGTAAAATAAAATAGATCCACGCGTTGCACAATAAAAAGGCCGCCGATCTCGTCCTTCCCTAATTTATTTTGTATAATTCTTATTCGTTGATCGATTTCCCGGGCGGGAACTTTAAAATCGACTGTCATTTTAGCCCGTACCGGTCCTTCCATAAAATATTTTAGACCCGGCCTTCCGGACAGGTTCGAAATACTGATTTGATACCATTAAGATAAGAAGTAAGGCAAGCATTAATAGGAGTGAAAAAATGGGTTCATCCATTCAATGAGCGGGTTGATGATAGAAGGGGCCATACATATTCGAGGTTGTATTTATGTCGTAAATACTATGGAAAAGCTTCCTATTAATCGGTTAGTTTTTTTAACAGGGTATTCCGATGGATCCCGAGCATCTTTGCAGCGTTCTGCCTGTTCCCGCCGGAAAGCTCAAGTACTTCTCGGATATACTGTTTCTCAAAAAGATCCACCGCCTCTTTCAGGGGCATATCTTTTATCTCCTTTTTAATAATGTTGAAGGCGGTAATATCCTTTGGATAAATGGTGCTTCCCTTTGTTATGGTCGAAAGCCTCTCCACCAGGTTCTGGAGCTCTCTCACATTTCCCGGCCATTCATAGGCCTGCATAAGGGTTTTTATTGCGCTATTCGAAAATCTTTTCGGGGGTTTGCCTGTATTTTTAGCGTATTGCGTTAAAAAATGATCCAGGAGGAGGGGAATATCCCCTTTTCGTTCTCTCAAGGGAGGCAGTTTTATGGGAAAGACATTTAAACGATAAAACAGGTCTTCACGAAAATCCTCACGGTCCACAAGATCCTTCAGATTTTTATTGGATGCTGCTATAAATCTTACATCAATCTTGATCAGCTTGGTGCTCCCCAATCTTTCAAATTCCTTTTCCTGGAT
>CAYTUL010000153.1:0-8222 GCA_964441135.1 uncultured Desulfobacteraceae bacterium
GCTGTAGATGATGACGTCAAATCCCGCTTCCATTGCTTTTCCATTGTTTTTTGAAATATTTCGGTCTACTTCTTTGTCTTTCTTGTTCTCCTGACCTTATTCTTATTATCTTCCTCCTGGTTATTCTCTTTCCCAAATTTACTCAGACCCTCGGCAAGACCCAGTAGCTTTTCGTCGACGAATGCGTTAATGGTCCCCTTGGGAAAGACCCCGTCCGCATTCACTTCACCCGCCTTTTTATCCGTCAGGATCTCAATACCTTCATCGATGGTCTTGACCCGGTAAATATGAAATTCTCCCTTTTTAACCGAATCCACGACATCCTTTCGCAGCATCAGGTCTTTGACATTGGCCTCGGGGATCATCACACCCTGTTTGCCGGTCAGACCCGCTTTACGGCAGCAGTCATAGAATCCTTCGATCTTTTCATTGACCCCGCCGATGGCCTGCACCTCACCCTTTTGATTCATGGACCCGGTAACGGCGATATTCTGTTTGATCGGTACACCCGAAAGGCTTGACAGAAGGGCGTATATTTCCGTGGAAGAGGCACTGTCACCGTCCACACCCCCGTATGATTGCTCAAAGGCAATACTGGCGCTGATGGTCAGGGGTTTATCCTGCGCGTATTTTTTCCGGAGATACCCGCCTAAGATCAGCACACCCTTATTATGGGTACTGCCCGACATGTCGGCCTCTCTCTCGATGTTGATGATCCCCGCGCGTCCCATGGAGGTGGAAGCGGTAATGCGGGACGGCTTTCCAAACATGTGATCGCCCAGGCTGTACACGGCGAGGCCGTTTACCTGGCCGACCTCCTCTCCATCCAGATCGATCATCAATGTCCCCCTGTCGATCATCTCCTGAATATGCTCTTCCACCATGTTGGACCTGTAAATCCTGGCATCGATGGCCTTATCGACATGGGCCGCATCTACCTTCGGCTTTTTGTCCTGTCCGGCCCAGTAATCCGCTTCCTGAATAATATCCCGCAACACCGGAAAACTGGTTGATATCTTCTCCTGCCGGCCGGCCATACGAACGGCCTGCTCCACGAGGGCCGCGACCGCGTCACTGCCAAAGGGTCTTAAATGATCCTCGTCCACCTTTCTTTTAATAAATTCCGCGAATTTGAGTATGGAGTTCTCGTCCCTGTTCATGGAGGTATCAAAATCCGCTCTTACTTTGAATATCTTGGCCACATCCTCGTCATAGGCCATCAACATGTGATAGAGATAGGCATTCGAGATGATGACCACCTTGGCGTCCATCTCAATGGGTTCCGGCTTCAGACCCGTTGTCGTGAAAAGATAGAAGGGGTCATAGGTCTGTAACTCCATCTTATTGGTTTTAAGAGATCTTTTCAGGGCGGGCCATACACCGGGCTCCATGGCGGCGTCGAGAAGATTTAAAACCAGATACCCCCCATTGGCCTTGATAAATGACCCTGCCTTTATCTTGCTGTAGTCGGTCCGCCATACCCCGCTCCGGTCTACCACCCTTTCTATGCTTCCGAACAGATTCCTGTATGTGGGGTAGGATTCAACGATTACCGGGGGACCCTTTTGTTCGCCGTTGTCCACGATGAGATTTACCTGGTAGGGCTGAAAAGCGTCACCCTGGGGGAGCGCGAAAGGCAGGCCGGGCATGACCTCCTGCGGACGGCTTGAAAAGATCTGCAGGTTTTCCCCCATGTCCTCTAACATATCATGAAAAAAACTGTCGATCTTCTTGTCGGCATATTTCTCCTTCCAGGGCTCAAGTAGTTCTTTTGCCATCTTCATGAATAACAAACGGTCCATCTCTTCCGTGTTCCTCTGGATCTCCTTCTGGAGATCCCTGAGTTCCAGGAAGATCTGGTCTATTTCCCCCCTCAGGGTGGCATGCTTGGCCTTCAACTCCTCAAACTCTTCTTTGGGAAACCTGCCTTTTTCGACCATTTCCTCAACCTGGTCTATATGCATCGGATTTCCATCCACTAACGGCATGACTTCCGGCCGTTTAATCTGTCCCACCTGTATGTCCACAAGGGCAAACCCCTCATCCCTGACCCTCTTATCGAGCTCCTTGAAAAAACCCTTCCCTTTCTTCTCGTATTCCTCCATGATCTCCTTTTTCCGGTTGATATATTCCTGGCCTTCGAACAGGCGGGGGACCTCCTTTTTCAGCCTTTCGATATAATCGTGGACATCCTTTTTAAACTGCTTTCCAAGACCCGCCGTGAGTCGCAGGAGAATCGGGGCCTCCGTGTTTTTGAAATTATTAATATAGCAGAGATCATCGGGTACCTTTCCATCCCTTTCAGACATCTCCTCAAGCAGTCTCCGGACGGTGGATAACCTGCCCGTGCCCGAAATCCCGGTTACGAAAATGTTATACCCACTCTTATGAATACCGGCGCCGAATTTGAACGCGTCCACGCCGCGTTCCTGGCCGATTATCTCCTGCAGGGGTTTGAGCTCATCTGTTGTCTTAAAGGGCAGTGCGGCAGGGTCGAGGCTCCATCTCAGGTTATCCACATTGACTTCTTTGCCTTGTTTTTTCTTTGGCATTCATGACCTCCTTTGATTTTAAATGTCCTTTAAAAGATAGACAGGTTAAAAGGAACGAGTCCTGTTTTACAGGATTCGGCTATGCAGGCACAACCTTTACAGCCCTCACGGGTTCCGGCGCGCATTTCGGCATGATGATCTCGAGTATCCCTTTTTTATAGGTGGCCTTCACATCATCGATCATTATCCGGCAAGGGAGTTGAAAAGTACGGGAAAAGGAACCATACCTTCGTTCCGTTCTATGATAGTTGGAGGTACCCTTGAATACCTCCTGTTTTATCTCACCCTTAATGGTTAATTTGTCATCAACAATAGAGATTTCAAAGTCCTTCGGGTTCATACCCGGAATTTCGGCCATGAGAATAAGATTCCTGTCTGTCTCTGTTAAGTCAATGAAAGGCATCCCCATGAATATCGGGCGGTCCTGAGGAAGTCCGAACTCACCCCATAACTTATCTATCATCCGGTCCATGTCCTTTCTTAATCTGTTCATGTACTGATCCTTCCATATGATTAAACCCGGCATTATCGATCCTCCTTCTTCCAGTATGGATTCACAAGGTCTTCAAAAATAGTAAGGGCGGCCTCAGAGCCCTGGCCGGCCGCCGTAACGATCTGTTTGTAACCACCTTCCACATCACCGGCCGAATAGACTCCCGGTATATTGGTCCTGTGCCTCGAGTCCTGCTTGATATAACCCTCCGCCGTGATTTCAACCCCGATTTTTTTCGCCAATTCCACGGCCGGACTGTAGCCGATTGCGATAAAAACCCCGTCCACAGGCATGGTCCTGACCTCGCCGGACTGTCTGTCCCTAAGCACGACTTCTTCAACCCGGTCCTTGCCCCTTATCTCCTTTATCTCCGTGTCATAGATAACCTGTATGTTATTGGTCTTCAGGTTTTGAATAAGATACTCCTGGGCCCTGAGGGTGTCGCGCCTGTGAACAATGGTTACATCGACCCCTATGTGATGCAGGTGGAGAGCTTCGGTGACGGCACTGTCCCCGCCTCCGGCCATGAGGATCTTTTTGCCCTTAAACAGGGGGCCGTCGCAGGTGCCGCAATAACTCACCCCGTGACCGGACAGTCTGGACTCCCCCGGGACGTTCAGGCGCCTGTGTTCGGCGCCCGTGGCGAGAATGACGGCCCTGCCGTTGAAACGGCGCCTGTTTGTGAGGACCTCGATTTTTTCACCCGGGTGAATCTCCATCACCTCTTCACCGGGAAAGATTTTCACATACTCCAGTGCGTGTGTGACCATGAGATCGACGAGGGCCTTTCCTCCAATCTGGGTAAGGCCGGGGTAGTTTTCGACAATGGGGGTATTCGCCACCTGGCCGCCTAAGGCGTCCCGTTCGATGATCACCGTACGTAATCCGCTGCGCGCGCTATAAATGCCCGCGGTCAGGCCGGCAGGCCCTCCCCCGATAATAACCACATCGGCCTCCACCTCCTTCGCATCGTTTTCCGGGATGAAAACCGTCTGCTGCTCCATCTTGGAGAGGGAGAGCATGAAAAGCTCCTCCGGCTGAGCACCCATAGCTATGAGCTCTTCATTGGCATAGGTCTGGGGAACGCTCTGGGCCGAATATTTTTCCGCCAGGTCGGGATTAGCCTGTATGTCAATAATTTCAAGAGAGATCAGATCGGGTCTTTCGATAGCTGCCTTGAGGGCGTTGACTGCCTGCTGGGGGCAGTAGGGACAGGTTGGACTGACAAATACCTTGACATCCCGGGAGGAATCCATATCACTCAGGATTTTCAGGGAGCTGTCACTCAGATTCACATTCCCGTATCCGATCATAACGACGGCTTCAAGAAAGGTGCGGGCCTCTTCACCGATGGGGGCCCCGTACCATCGGATATTGTGGTGTTCGGGATCAATAAGGAGGGTGGGCGAAAGTTCCGCATTCCACTTTCGGGCCTCCTTGTGATCCAGATTGTACTCATGAAGGGTTATTTTGGGGGTCAGTTCTCTGAATGTGCGGATTACCTGTCTCGTAGCCTGGCAGAAGGGCTCATTTTCCCCGGGACTCGTAAAAAGGAGGAGGGGTATTTCATTCTGAATATTTTCAAAAACGGCCTTAAGCTCGGCCTGGATCTCATTTACTTTGTCCTTTTCGAGATCCACTTCCTTCTTTTTGCCACCAAACATAGAATCCTCCCAGGTTCCGGTAAACAGGAATTGGAATCACATGGGCCAACCAAACAGCGCCATACTATCATTAATCATCCTGCCGTGCCAAGGGGAAATTGGCATCAAAGTCCACCAACAAATTCATATATAGGGAATAGGGACGGCCAAGGATTCCGGTCGCCCTGGGCCACCGGCTGGAACCGGAATAATAGGTTTCAGGTGTCCGTTTTTGGTGTTCAGGATCTAAAAGGTGAACTTTTCGGGAGGCCTTCTTTCGGGAACATATTTATGGGAGATCTTTCCTTCATTCCATTCTCTTGAGACATATAAATTGCAGTAACAGCTCCCATATTCCTTTACATCCGCCTCCCGGTAGACGCAGGGACAGATAATATCCTTGTCTTTTTCACGGTCCTCCAACGATATCCTGCAGGGACAGCACATGTAGCCGTAACGCTCTTTATTAAAAATCAGGGCATCGAGGAGTTCAAATACCTTTTCCTTATCATTGTTGAAGAAATACCCTTTTGGTTCCTGAACCTTTTTTAACGTCTCGTATAGTTCTTGCGCCTTGCTCATAACCCGAGGGCCTCCTTTATTTCATCCTCCTTAAAACCCACGATGACCTTATCCCCTATGATAATGGTGGGAAATGAACAACGCGGATTGAATTTTCTCACGTCTTCAAGGATGGCCTTCCTTTCATCCCCGTGAAGAAGATCCACATCTGTGAAATCATATTTTATACTGCATTCGTCAAGGAATTTTTTGGTCGCCCGGCAATGACTGCAGGTGCTGAGTGTATATAGCTTAACCTGTTCCTGTTCTCCCATGGATAGACTCCTCTCTCATTCAATAACCAATCACTTCAAGCCTGAACTTTTAAAATTAAGCCTTATTTTTAAAAATTCAACCATTTCCTGGATATTTTTGGACATGTACCACCGGCCGTTCGCAAAGGTCCCGTAGTCCGCGCCGGCCATCGCGGAAGCGAACCTCGTTGAATTTGCGTAAAAGAGCCAGTGCTCAACCCATTTTTTCTCTATTGCCTCATTGAATATGCTGTCACCCTGAGCGAGCCCCTTGGCGATTCCCTTATCCCAGGCGGAGCTCAGGATCTCCGTGGCTGCCAGGGTAGACCGGTTGGTAGTCCTAAGCGTGTTCTCAAAGCGGGTAAAATGCCCTTCAACCCAGTTGAGGCTATGGCAGGACAGGCAGACTTTTTCCATGGTCTTTTTCCTCTTTTCCTGCTCATCTTTACCGATTAAGTACTGATCAGCCTGCTCACCGGTCAACTCCGTAGGGATCGAAAGCCCCGCCCTGTTCCGGATAAGGGTGGTGTCCGGTGATTTGGGATGGGAGTGGGCGTATATTAATCCGAAAATCCTCCAGGGAAGCCTGTCATTCATTTTATGGGTCCGGTTGGCGATGATTTCCTCCTCCGGAGAGACGATAAGACTCACATGGCATGTTGCACAGGTAGGAGCGGTAAAATCCCTTCCCGGGGTCCAGGGAACGGCCTCAAAGTTCCAGTCCCCGCCCTTCGAGTGGAAGATATTGCCGTGTTTACTGACGCTGTAGACACTGTAAGCCGGTACGTCCGGCCCCTTGTGGCACTCCGAACACGTATAAGGTTTTCTGGCCACCTCAATGGGAAACCGGTGACGGGTATGACAGGCGGAACAGGATCCCCTGGTCCCGTCGGGGTTGATCCTGCCGACTCCCTGATTGGGCCACCCGGAAAGAAGGGGGAAGGACATTTCGCCATACTCTGTCTCGACGGTCCTCATCCCCTCGGCCTTCACGACCGTTCCGTGACAGTAGAGGCATGAATCGGCATCGGTATCCGAATCCGGTGGTTTCTGAATCAATTCCTGGCCTTCAAATGAATGGATACCGTTAACCGAGTCGACGAGTGAGCGGTAGAGCGGATTGTCCATGAGGTTACCGTAGGCGTGGGACATAAGGTTGCCTCTGTATTCTTTATCCTCTACCGGATGACATACCGAGCAGTCCCCCGGTGTCACGACCGGGTGGACATGATAATCATTATGTTCGAAGGTGTCCTTATGCTGATCCGGATTCATGGTGTGACACTCGGCACAGCCGACCACGTGATCGGCAAGGGCTTCCGGAAATTTATCTCCTGAGATCCTTTTTTCAAGCGGCCCTTTTTTAAGCCCCATCGCGGGCGTCGAAACCGCGTGTCTGCTCCTTTTCCAGTCCTCCACGATGCCGGGGTGGAGTACCGTGTGACATTCGAGACATGTCTGTGTATCTTCACTGATTGCCGTATCGTCGCCAAAGGACCGGCTTCCCGTGAGAAAAAGGACACAGAAAGACAGCAGGAATCCAATGGTGACGGGGATCTTTCGCATATTATCCTCCCTTTTAGAATACTGCATCATACCCTCGATAACCCCTTTTGTCCATATAAAGCCTGTTACTTCAATCTTTTCAGGGCTTCCTCGGCCAGATCCCCTACAGAACGTCTAATCAGTCTTCGGCCAATGTAGATCCGGATCTGGTTTTCATCGTTCCGGAGTTCTTCGAGTCTCGACCCTGCTTCTTCCGGACCTAACATACCGATAACCCAGACCGCGAGACCCCGTAATGTCGCGTCCGGGGAATCAAGATAGGGAATGATATGGGGGACGGCCTCCTGTAAAAGGCCGGGTCTTGCCCCGGCGAGCCGCCCGATTCCCCATAGAACCCCGCGTTGCATCAGGGGATGTTCCTGAAAATTGCCGTTCTCTCTCAGGTAAGATATGAGGATAGGTGCATAGTCCAAGGCGAGATCTCTGTCAGAAGCCAGAATCTCTCCCATGGCTTCCGGTGAGCCCCAGCCTATACCCCCGGATTCATCGTTCAGGTTCCACATAAGCCTTCTCATGACAATACGGGCCGCTTCCATATCCTCACGAGCGACTTTGGATACAAGGGCCCCCAGTGCCGTAACGGCGTGCCATTTTATGGCGGTATCTTCATGATAAAGGAAGGAAAAGAGGGCGTTGACGGCCGGAGCCCGGGGTAGGCGAAGTATTTCCTCCAATGCCTTTTCAAAGTCCGACGACTTCAACAGGCTGTTTAGCTTCTTTTTTATTACCCTGATGGTTTCACGTCCACGGGTCACGGCTTTTCCCTAAATCAATTCCAGGGACCTTGGCCATTTCTCCTGCACTTTTTCCAGTCCAAATATTGGCCGTAGGTAAAACCGCTCCCCAGGCCGGAAGGGCTCTTGTTCATTTTTCCGGCTCTGCAAATTCGGCACCTGCTTTTGCAGCACATCTGGCAATACCGGCAGTCCGGACATCTATGTTTTGCAGGTTCGGTTGACAATTCGTGATCCATGGATCCCTGTGTTTTAAAGCTGAGTAATGAATCAAATGAGTAAAGAATCCACGCCCATTGGAGATCCCGATGATTTTTCCTGGGAAGGTCGTGGCCTTGGTTTTACCCCAAAGGGGTTTTATAGATAAAGCAGGTATGATATTTCTTTTCAAGGGGATATCTTTTTGAGATTCCATTGGG
>CAYTUL010000154.1:0-8211 GCA_964441135.1 uncultured Desulfobacteraceae bacterium
CCGTCCGATTATTTTATAAAATAAATAATTGTTTTTGGCTATTTTTTTATTAAACGGTATAAAGTGAAGTCTCATTTTTCCATATCCTGTTTGAGGCGAAGGCATTCCCTGTATAGTACCCGGTAATTTAAACCCTGCTCATCGGACAGCCTCTTGGCGATTTCCTTTACACCGGTCCTGTCCGCTAATAACAGGTCCTTGATTTTTTTCCGGACTTCTCTGTCTATGGAACCGGATTTTTTTTCATTGTTCTCCCCGGCCGAGATCACGGTAAACTCTCCCTTTGTCCTGTCCCCCCGCATCTCTTTGATGATATCGCTTACGGGCCCTCTTATGATCTCCTCATATACTTTTGTAAGCTCCCGGAGAACGACCACATAACGATCTCCAAAGATCTCATTGAGATCCTTCAGCATGGATTCAATGCGATGAGGCGCTTCAAAAAACACGATGGGTCTTTGTTCATTCTTTAATTCCTTCAGCTCCTTTCTTCTTTTGCCGGATTTACTTGAAAGGAATCCCCAAAAAATGAACCTATCCACCCTTAACCCGCAAACGGAAACCGCGGCAATCGCGGCGGACGGCCCGGGAACCGGAGATACCCTGATCCCTGCATCAAAGGCCATCTTTATCAGTAATGATCCCGGGTCCGAAAGGACCGGGGTGCCGGAACTCGTAACCAGAGCGATATCGGAACCTGCCCGCAGCTTCTCTATCAGCGCCGGCCCCCGAACCCGGCGATTGTGCTGATTATAGCTCGTCAAATTCCCATTAATATGATAATAGCTGCATAATCTCCTTGTGTGCCTTGTGTTTTCGGCGGCAATCAGATCCACCTCATTCAATATCTTTAACGCCCTCAGGGTTATGTCCTCAAGGTTTCCGATTGGTGTTGAGACCACGAACAGGGTGCCGGATTTTATTTCCCGACTTTCTTTAGGCCTGTTATATTTCATTCCAAATCCTGAACAGGGGTGTTCCCGGATGGAGCTGCCGGCTTTCAGCGTTCAGCTATCAGCTTAATAGGCCAGCTCAAAGGCGTTGGGTATCACCTCGATCTCCCTCTTTCCCCCCTTAATGTTAATGGCTACCACGTCAAAGCGGGCCTTTGAGCCCATACAGTTGTTAGCCTTCATATATGCGAGGGCGACTTTGGATATCTGTCTCTTTTTTCGCCCGGTCACGGCCTCTTTGGCGTAATCCAGGGATCTGCCTTTTCTGGTCTTGATCTCGATAAACACAAGACACTCGCCGTCTCTGGCGATGAGATCTATCTCACCTAACGGACACCGGTAATTTCTCGTCAAACAGGTATATCCGAGATGTTTTATCTTTTTCAGGGCGAGTTCCTCCCCTAATTTTCCCAGATCAAGTCTTTCCCGTGTCAAATCAGCTTACTCCCCTGAAGGTTAACCTGTGAATAGGGCATGGACCGTATCGTCTAAGGGCCTTTAGATGGAGTTTTGTTCCATATCCCTTGTGTTTATCAAATCCATATTCGGGGAAAAAGCAATGATGGGAGCACATTATCCTGTCCCGGTACACCTTGGCTATTATCGAGGCGGCGGATATACTCTGGCTTAACAGGTCCCCTTTCTTGATACACTTTTGGGGGATTTTAACCGGCACCTCATGGATCCCGTCCACAAGGACGTAGTCGGGGGGCGGATCAAGAAAAAAAAGGGCCCTTTTCATGGCCTCCAGTGAAGCATTGAGGATATTAAATTTGTCGATAGCCCTGTGAGAAACCACCCCGATACCGATGGAGAGTGCCTTTTCATCAATAATGGAGTATGCCCTTTCCCTCGCCTTTTGCGTCATTTTCTTGGAATCTGTTATACCCGGAAGGTTTATTCCCTCCGGGATAATGACTGCCGCGGCAACGACCGGCCCGGCAAGGGGGCCCCTGCCGGCCTCGTCCACTCCGGCTATTCGTCTGTACCCCTCTTTACGCACCATCGACTCATGATAAAAGGGATCAGGCTCTCCATTTATCCCGGAATCAGGGTAAATTGTGAGGTTTTTATTTGGGGTAACCAATGCCTGTGAGAAGATTCGTTTCAGATCCTTTTTTCTTTTATACGTGCAGCCTTACCTCGCAGCTCTCGCATGTAATATAATTTTCCTCTTCTGACCTTTCCTCTGGATATGACCTCAATCTTATCAATCGTGGGTGAATGAAGGGGGAAGATCCTTTCCACCCCGACACCATAGGATACTTTCCGGACCGTAAAGGTAGCTCCCAAGGTCCCTTTTCTTTTCCTGATAACAAAACCCTGAAATACCTGCACCCTCTCCTTTTCGCCTTCCTTTATCCTTGCGTGTACCTTTATCGTATCACCGGGTTTAAAATCGGGGATGTCACTTCTCATCTGCTCTTTTTCAAGATTATCGATCATATTATTCATATCTCCTCCTCAATACTCGCATCCAATACAAATTTTTATAGCCTGTTCCGTCCGATATTCATTGTTGCCCCATATTTTCTGGATGGATACTACACTGAAATCAACTCAACGGTCTTCAGATCCGGGAATTAAAACCTGCCTGCCAGGCGATCCAGGACTATGCCGGCCGCTGTCCTCACGGACAGGTGATTATATTCGCTCTTGCCAAATACGGGCTCAAGAACAAAATCCGCCCTTGAAATTACCTCTTCGTGAAGACCCCAGGCCGTCCCAAAAAGGATAAATACGGTCCTTTCGGAATTCAATATCTCCGCTGCCCTGGAGTAGGTCAAGGTTTTTTCGCCCTGTCTTGACGCGTCCGTGGCGATCAGTAAAGGCCCTTCCCTTTCAATTTCTCGGATCTCTTCAACTGCCTTGTCGAGAGAAGAGATAATCCGAATAAGCTCGATTGCTTCCTTCCTGTGCCTGTTATAACGCGCGCCGTAGCCCTTGGTCCAGTGCCGCAGGATCCTTCCAGCCAGCGCCCGCTGGTCCTCTAACGGGGTAATGACCATGAATCTCCGGACGCCATAGGTCTTTGCCAGTCTGGACAGGTCATGGAGATCGAAATTGGTTACGGCCGAGGCAATTTTATCATTGTTTTTATTGTAGACAGGGTAATGAATCAACCCTATATAGAGCCTCATTCCGCCTCTACCCGGGCCAGCAGGGCCCTGTCCTCATCCCTCAATTCGGCATTTTCCAGGAGGTCCGGCCTTCTTTTTTTTGTCCTCTTCAGCGACTCGGCCCTGCGCCACGCCTCTATCCTCGCATGATTACCAGAAAGAAGTATTTCTGGGACTTCATCCCCGTCAAAAATTCTCGGTCTGGTATAATGGGGGTATTCAAGGAGTCCGCCTTCAAAGGAGTCCTCCCTATTTGACCTTTCGCCGCCCAATACCCCGGGAATAAGACGGCTCACGGCGTCCACAACAACCATGGCGCCTAACTCTCCGCCACTCAGAACATAGTCCCCAATGGATAGTTCCATGTCAACATGGCGGGATCTTATCCTTTCATCCACGCCCTCGTAACGACCGCATATCAGGATCAGTTGATTTCGTCCTGCCAGGTCCCTGGCCTTAGACTGGTCGAATCGAATCCCCTGGGGTGTTAACAGGATAACCGAAGACCGGCCTTTGTCCCGTTCTACCGATTTTAGCGCCCTGTATATGGGTCCCGGCTTCATGACCATCCCGTCGCCGCCCCCGTAAGGACGATCATCCGTAATCTTATGCCTTCCCCGGGCAAAGGAGCGTATATCAATAATCCGGATATCCACCAATCCCCTTTTTACGGCCCGTCCCAGTATCCCTTCCTGCAAAAAAGGGGCGAACAGGTCTGGAAATAGTGTTAGGATATCAAATTTCATTTAAATCTAATAACCCCTCCACTTCACGGATTAACATTTTTTTATTCCCGATGTCGATGTCCTTGACGACTTCATGGACGGCGGGAATCAGAAATTCGGACTCCCCTTGACGGACCACATAGATATCATTACTGCCAGTGGAGATAATTTCTTTTAATCTACCGATGTATCGACCTGAATTCAAGTATACCTCGAGTCCAATGAGTTCAAACCAGAAGTATTCATCGTCACTTTCACGTTTCAGGGAATCTTTCCGTATCAGAATCTTTGCCCCCCGGTATCTTTCGGCTTCATCTACTGAATTCAATCCGTAAAGCTTCATTAGAAAAATCTTCTTATGGGGCTTTATGGATAATACTTTATATTCCCGGAGGTCGGAGGTTTTCGACTCGAGGAAGATGATTCCCGCATTCAGAATAGAACCCTCTGACCGGGCATAGGAGCAAATTCTTAAGAGCCCCTCCAGCCCGTGTGGACGGATCACTTCTCCGATTGGAAGCAGATTTTCGGGAGAAACCTTGCTCAATGCTATTCAATAATCTCTAAAACGGATCTCTTTCTAAGCTTGGTGGAAGAGGCGCTCAGTATGGTCCGCATGGCTCGCGCCGTTCTTCCCTGCTTGCCTATGACCTTACCCAGGTCTTCCTTTGCAACTTTGAGCTCAATCACAGAGGTCTGTTCACCTTCAATCTCTGTCACGACTACTTCTTCCGGTTTGTCCACCAACGCCTTGGCAATGTATGCTATCAAGTCCTTCATCTCCAATAACCTCCATACTTGATTTCAAACGGAACATCACATCAAATAGTCGTTGTAGGAACCTTCAGCAACCCTTCCTTCTTTAAAATCGCCTTTACAGATTGTGTGGCGATAGCCCCTTTTTCTATCCACCGGCTGACCTTTTCCCTGTCGATCTTTATTTCGGCCGGATCCTTCATGGGGTCATAGGAACCTAATATATCCAGGAATCGGCCATCGCGGGGAGCTTCGGAGTCGGCAGCTACTAAGCGATAATAGGGCTTTTTTTTTGTACCTTTCCTTGTGAGTCTGATTCTTACGGCCATTTTTAAATTTATCACCCCCTTCCTAACGAGGTCATTTCCACCCGAAAACACCCATTTTCGGATTCAATCCCGCAGTCATTAATGTTCAACTATTAAAATAGCTTTCATCGTTCTCTTTTCACGTTTCATTGATTCGATATGTATGCATTTACCTGATTAGTGTCCATCCAGAAACAATCTATTTCTGGATGGAGCTTTCAGCCGTCAGCAGTCAGCTAAATCTTTGTTTTTATAATCTTTTGCTGATAGCGCGAATCCATAAACGATAGTTTATGGATGAGCACTGATTATAAAAGCACATCGAAATAACCGTGAGCCATCCCATGGTCTCTAATGAAACAATGGCGGTATATTGCGATATCCCTTCGCGGTAAGTTGTTCCATCATCTTTTTCGTCTGTGTAAAATTCTTTAAAAGGCGGTTCACATCCTGAACCTTCGTTCCGCTTCCACGCGCTATCCTCTTTCTCCTGCTACCGTTTATTATCTTATAATTTGCCCTCTCCTCTTTTGTCATGGAATCGATGAGGGCCTCGATCCGGATAAGCTCCTTTTCGTCAGGCTTCAGCTTCCTCAACTGTTTTAATTGCCCCATACCCGGCAGCATTCCGAGTATTTGATCAATGGATCCTAATTTTTTTACCTGCTTAAGCTGATTTCTAAAATCTTCGAGATCGAATTCCCTCTTCTTGATCCTTTTTTCAAGTTTCAGGGCCTCTTTTTGATCAAACTCTTCCTGCGCCCTTTCGATCAGTGTAAGCACATCTCCCATTCCAAGAATCCTGGATGCCATTCTATCGGGGAAAAAAGGCTCAAGGGCGTCAAGTTTCTCTCCCACACCGATAAATTTGATGGGCTTGTCCGTCACCGCTTTGATTGAGAGGGCGGCGCCTCCCCTGGTATCGCCTTCCATCTTGGTTAAAACAACACCAGTAATATCCAGAACCTGATTGAAATTTTTTGCCACGTTCACGGCATCCTGACCGGTCATGGAATCGGCGACCAGAAGGATCTCCGTGGGATTGACCTTTTCTTTAATCCGAACAAGCTCCTCCATGAGCTCTTCGTCTATATGAAGTCGACCGGCCGTGTCCAAGATTAACAGGTCCGATCCGACTCCTCCGGCCTTTGACAGGGCATCGACACATATATCCTCCGGTTTAAGACCGGTTTCAAGGGAATATACCGGAATATCTATCTGTTCACCCAGTTTTTTGAGCTGTTCTCTTGCCGCCGGCCGGTAAACGTCCGCGGGGACAAGATAAGGGTTTCGCCCCTTCTTACGAAGATGGAGAGCCAGCTTACCCGCCGTTGTCGTTTTACCCGAACCCTGCAGGCCGACTAACATTATTATGAACGGTGTTCTTCCCGAGAGTTGTAGTTCCTGCCTGTCTCCTCCCATTAAATTTGTCAATTCCTGATTAACGATCTTGATAACCTGTTGACCCGGGGTCAGACTTTCAAGTACTTCCTGTCCCAGGGCACGCGGCCGGATGTCTTCAATCAATTTTTTTACTACCTTATAATTTACATCCGCCTCAAGCAGGGCAAGACGCACCTCTTTCAGGGCATCCTGGATGTTTTTTTCACTTAATTTTCCATGCCCTTTTAATTTTTTAAATGTTAAATTTAATTTTTCAGATAAATTATCAAACATAAGTTAATAAACCTAATTTAGACTGATAACTTATCAGTATAATTTTTTTTATAGATTAATGTCAAGATAAATAAAATTTGTTATTAGGATAATATTTTATACTTCTTCAGCGGTACATGATAATATGATTTTCCTTTAGAGATTTTAAATATTTTACCATCTTTTCATGCTATTTTCATTAAATATTTTACCGGTTCCAACCGGTCATCATAGAATGAAATGTGTTTTTTTATTTTTATAAACATTGATCGTATTTTATGTTACCAATTTATTCCAGATTTGAATATAAACGGAATACCCGGTAGATAGTGAAAAAGCTCCTGATATTGAAAAATAACATACAGGGATTCACCGGTTAACAGGTATGATTAATGACGCAGTGTGGAAGAATATGAAAAGAAACGATGGACTGGTCAGACCCTTAAGGAGAGCGACAGACCCTGATATCGGATCCGATTCCATTATGGCCATGATTCCTTCGGACCTTGCGTTACTCGTGAAGCTGAGCGGAGGTAAATCCACGAACCGCTTCGATATGGATTTCTTCAACCTGTACCGGATATCGAACGAGAGGTCGTGTCTCAGCCTTTCCGGGCCATTTCTCGGGTCGCCCCAGGCGGTCATGGGCCTGGAGAGACTTATCGCCCTCGGGGCAAAAAGGGTATGGGTCCTGGGGTGGTGCGGGTCTTTGAGGCCTGACCTCCGCATCGGGGATCTGGTGATTCCCTCGGGGTCCTTTTCCGAGGAAGGCACCTCCGGACACTATCCCATAGGGAAAAGGCCTGCCGAAACAGACCATGGCCTGAATATACTGCTTGAAAAGAGCCTGCGAAAAAGAGGAATACAATACGCCAAAGGCCCGGTCTGGACCACGGATGCCCCTTATCGAGAAACCCCTGAAAAGATACGGGAGTACAGGGAAAAAGGTGCCCTGACAGTGGAAATGGAACTGTCCGCCCTTATGACGGTGAGTATCTATTGCAATATCAAATTGGCTGGGCTCCTTGTCGTCTCGGACGAACTCTTTGATCTGAAGTGGAATCCCGGTTTTTCCAGTCCCAGGCTGAAGATGAGCCGGAAATTAGGGGCCGAAGTGTTGCTTGATTCGATCGAATCGATAAACCATTGAATGGTTTACCTACCGGTCAAATTTCTAATTCATGTTGTTGCACGCATATTTTTGACCATGCTTTCATCCCGCGGGGAATAAATGGACACAATTTCCAAAGAACTTGAGGAATTAAGAGAGAAGATTCGGTATCACAACTATCGATACCATGTGCTCGATGATCCGGAGATCTCCGATGGAGAGTATGACGGCCTGTTCAGGCGTTTGCTTGATATTGAAAAGGCCCGTCCGGACCTCATAACCCCTGATTCTCCCTCTCAGCGTGTAGGAGCGGAACCCTTAGAAGCCTTTGAAGAAGTTCGACACGGCCTTCCAATGCTGGGTCTTGAAAACGCTTTCAGCGATAAGGACATTCTGGATTTTGACGCCAGGCTCAAGAGGTTTCTGAAAGACACCGCTCCTATTGAATATACGGCTGAACCCAAGATGGATGGTCTGGCCGTAGAACTTGTCTATGAAAACGGGAATCTTGTTTCGGCGTCCACGAGGGGAGACGGGTACATCGTCGAGAACATCACGAGAAATATCAAGACGATCCTTACC
>CAYTUL010000155.1:0-8210 GCA_964441135.1 uncultured Desulfobacteraceae bacterium
TGGAAAAGGGTGAGAGAGCGAATTTAGGAAATCTCGATGACCAGCCATTGGAGCAGGCAAAATGATTCAGGCCGAAACGAAATTGAAGGTAGCCGATAACTCCGGGGCTAAATTACTTTTATGCATCAAGGTTTTAGGTGGGTCTAAGAGGAGATACGCAAGGGTCGGGGATATAGTCATCGTATCTGTAAAGGAGGCTATGCCAAACTCCAAGGTCAAGAAGGGTAGTGTCATGAGAGCGGTAATTGTAAGGACCGCAAAAGAGATTCGAAGATCGGACGGTTCATACATTAAATTTGATGACAACTCGGCGGTACTAATCAATCAGCAGAATGAACCCATAGGAACAAGGATTTTCGGTCCGGTTGCCAGGGAATTACGGGCGAAACGGTTTATGAAAATAATATCTTTGGCGCCTGAAGTACTTTAATACAAAAAGTTGGAGCAGAATAAGTGTCCAAAAAACATCACTTTATTAAAAAGGACGATAAGGTAATCGTCCTTGCAGGTAAAGAGCAGGGGAAAATCGGTGCCATACTTAAGGTTGATTCGGAGGGCGAGCGAGCAATTGTCGAAAAGGTCAATATAGTAAAGAGGCACACGAAACCTGGAGCAGCCGGGACGAAGGGAGGAATTATCGAAAAGGAGGCCTCGATTCATGTTTCTAATCTGATGCTGGTTTGCAATAAGTGCGCGGAGCCGTCAAGGATTGGAAAACGAATCTTGGAGGATGGCTCAAGGGTCCGTGTCTGTAAGAAATGCGGTGAGATAATAAGCGAATAATGAAGTACATGATATCATGTGAGTCCTAGGAGATCCATTTGTCCAGATTGAGAGAAAAATATGAGAAGGAAGTGGTACCTGCCATGATTAAGGAGTTTGAGTACAAAAGCAGGATGGCAGTGCCACGGATAAAGAAAGTGATTTTGAATATGGGGCTCGGAGAAGCTATTTATAATATAAAGGTGCTTGATAAGGGTGCCGAAGAACTGGCCCTAATTACCGGACAAAAGCCAATCATAACAAAGGCAAAAAAATCTATTGCTGGATTTAAACTTCGAGAAGGAATGCCCATTGGTTGTATGGTAACTTTGCGGCGGGGGAAAATGTATGATTTTTTAGATAAATTATTCAATGTCGCCCTTCCACGCGTCAGGGATTTTAGAGGGTTGTCTGAAAGGATTTTTGACGGAAGGGCAAACTGCTCTCTCGGAATAAAGGAACATATTATTTTCCCGGAGATCGACTATGACAAGATTGATAAGATAAAGGGTTTGAACATCACGATAGTCACTACCGCCAATACGGATGTTGAAGGCCATTTTTTATTAAAACTTTTAGGAATGCCTTTCAGGAATTAACAGGGAGGATCACTTGGCAAAAAAGTCCCTAATCGCTAAAGCAAAAAGAAAACAGAAATTTTCAACCCGTTATTATAACAGGTGTCCCATCTGTGGTAGACCCAGGGCTTTTTTAAGAAAATTTGGAATATGCCGTATATGTTTTCGAAGCATGGCTTTGAGAGGAGAGATCCCGGGGGTAATGAAGTCAAGCTGGTAGTATATAAAGTAGAGAGTTATAAGGAGTCGCTTCAATGAGTATGACAGATCCCATTGCCGATATGTTGACCCGAATCAGGAATGCAATAATGGCATCCTATAATACAGTGGACATACCAAGTTCAAGAATGAAGATCGATATTGCAAAGGTCTTGAAATCTGAGGGTTTTATCAAAAATTTCAAAATAGTAGCCGATAAACGGCAAGGAATAATGAGGATTTTTTTTAAATATGACGAAAACGGAGAACCCATATTAGGGGGTATTAATAGGGTCAGTAGACCCGGATGCAGGGTATACACGAAAAGTGATAGAATTCCACGGGTCTTGAATGGGTATGGGATCAATATACTTTCGACCTCAAAGGGAGTTATGACCGACAGGCAGGCCGAAAAAATTGGTATTGGGGGAGAGATTATCTGTTCTGTCTGGTAAATCGTCGTTAAAATTATCTGATTATGATGGATCACGAATAGAATTAAAATCCACCGGTAAAGACAATTCACAACAAACAACGGACACTGCTTGCGAACCCGGGTAAGTGTAAATATACATTTTATATAGTGATTATGATATATTGGAGGTTTTAAATGTCACGTATTGGCAAGATGCCAATTCCTGTACCGAAAGATGTAGAGGTCGATCTACGGGAAGATCAGTTGACTGTCAAAGGCCCAAAGGGTGTACTTAAACGGAATGTTCATCAGAAAGTCAATATTAGCACGGAAAACAGTCAGATTATCGTGACCGTAAGTGACGATACCAAGGAATCAAAATCTTTCCAAGGCTTGTTCAGGGCACTGATAGCCAACATGGTTACTGGAGTGAGTCAGGGATTTGAAAAGGTCCTTGAAATAGTAGGAGTTGGATATAGGGCGGAATTATCCGGAAGAACGGCTACTTTTCATCTTGGATATTCTCATCCGGTTGTTTTTGAAATACCGGAAGGAATAGACGCCAGGATCGACAAAACAAGAATCACATTAAGCGGAATTGATAAAGAGCTACTTGGCAAAACCGCCGCTAAGATAAGAAGCTTCAGGAAACCCGAACCTTATAAAGGGAAAGGGATAAAATATGCTGAAGAGGTTATTAAAAGGAAAGCGGGGAAAACCGGAGCTAGGGAATAGAGGTTTTATTAAATAATTGATAGGGAATTTATATCATGGGAACCATAAGTGGTGTAAGGGCAAGAATAAAAAGGAAAAAAAGGGTAAGGGAAAACCTTAAGTGCACATCCGATAGGCCGAGACTGATGGTATACAGAAGTTCAAAAAATATCTACGCTCAAATTATTGATGATACTATTTCAAGTACTCTTGTTGACGCCTCTTCAATATCAAAAGATACTCGATCCCAGATTACAGGTAAAGGTGGAAATAGGGAAGGAGCTACCATGGTTGGAAGGCTGATTGCGGAGAGGGCTCTTGAAAAAGGAATAAAAAAGGTCGTTTTTGATAGGAACGGTTTCTTATACCATGGCCGTGTAAAGGCCCTTGCAGAAGCTGCGCGGGAGAATGGCCTGGAGTTTTAATAACCCTCTTTTCTCCAGGATTCGGTATCATTATTGGAGCATAGCTATGAAGGAGATGCGTATTGTTTAAGGAAGATGTTGAAAATGAATTAATCGAGAAAGTGGTTCATATCAACCGTGTTGCGAAGGTAGTTAAAGGGGGCCGCCGATTTAGTTTCAGTGCTATTGTCATTGTCGGGGACGGTAAAGGGATGGTTGGAGGTGGATTAGGAAAGGCTAATGAAGTTCCTGAGGCCATCAGAAAAGGTGTTGAAAAGGCAAAAAAGAATATGAAACCTGTGAGTGTCGTCGAGGGTACTATACCCCATGAGGTGATAGGCAGAGCCGGAGCCGGGTATGTTTTGATAAAACCCGCGAGGCCCGGAACAGGTGTTATAGCTGGAGGCGCTGTCAGGGCGGTACTTGAGGCAGCAGGTATTCAAAATATTCTGACAAAATGCCTCGGATCTCATAATCCTCATAACTTGGTAAAGGCAACGATCAAGGGATTAAGATCCCTTCGGGACCCAGAAGATATTGCTAAGCGTCGGGGAAAAACCCTCAAAGAATTACTTACTTAGAACATTTCAATGTTTTTAGAAGAGTCATAACCATGACGGATAATATTAAAGTGACCCTTGTTCGAAGTAAAATTGGAAAAAATCAAAAAGTGCATCAGACGTTAAAAGGGCTTGGGTTAACCAAACTGCATAAAACCGTTCGTCTCAAGAATACTCCTGCTATAAGAGGAATGATCAATAAGGTCTCCTCTATGGTAAGGGTTGAGATTTAATGTGGATGGAGAAAATAATGAGGCTCAATGATCTTTCCCCATTAAAAGGTTCAAAAAAAAGGGGGAAAAGGGTCGGTAGGGGGCAGGGTTCCGGTCACGGAAAGACTTCCTGCCGGGGGCATAAAGGACAGAACTCGCGTTCCGGTGCAAGCATTCGTCCTGGATTTGAAGGAGGGCAGATGCCACTTCAGAGAAGACTCCCCAAGAGAGGGTTTAAGAATATATTTAAAAAGGATTATGAAACGTTAAATATCAAAGACTTGAGAAAATTTAATGCGAACTCCTCTCTGGATATTGACTCACTTGAGAACGCCGGCTTGATTAGGGATTCAAAGAACAAGGTAAAGCTCTTAGGAGATGGGGAAATAACCCATCCTATAGAGATTAGGGTACATAAAGTAAGCAAGACAGCCAGGGATAAAATTGAAGCTGCCGGCGGAAAGGTCGAATTGATACCCTAATACCAGGGTTTTCATAATAAAGGAGATAGGTGCAATTGATCGGGGGTTTTCAAAATATCCCTAAGATACCTGAACTGAAAAAACGGATTTTTTTCACTCTTTGCATGTTAGCCGTTTACAGATTAGGTTGTCATATTCCTACACCAGGAATAGACGGTGCAGCCTTGGCAGCGTTTTTCAGCCAAAGGCAGGGAAGCCTCTTTGGTCTCATTGATATGTTTTCAGGTGGTGCTCTCCGTAGGATGTCAGTAATGGCCCTTGGAATTATGCCCTATATCAGTGCGTCCATTATCCTGCAGCTTCTTGCGGTTGTCGTTCCTTATCTTGAAAAGTTAAAGAAGGAAGGGGAACAGGGAAGAAAAAAGATCACGCAATATACTCGTTACGGGACCGTTATTTTGAGTATAATCCAAGGTTTTGGAATTGCGATTGGACTTGAGAGAATGACCAGCCCAGGAGGTGCCATGATAGTTCCAATAGGCGGTTGGGGCTTCAGACTGCTTACCATAATTACCCTTACGGCGGGCACCGCCTTTTTAATGTGGCTGGGAGAACAGATTACTGAGAGGGGTATTGGCAACGGAATTTCCTTGATTATTTTTGCCGGGATAGTGGCACGAATTTTCCCGGGAACATTCAAGATTATTGAGTTGATTCGAATCGATCAAATCAGTGCCTTTTTCATGGTGATTATACTCGTCTTAATGGTAGTAATCATAGGGTTTGTTGTTTTTATTGAGAGGGGACAGAGACGAATATCGGTTCAATATGCCAAAAGAGTTGTGGGAAGAAAGATGTATGGTGGGCAGAGTACGCATTTGCCTTTAAAGATAAACACCGCCGGCGTTATCCCACCCATATTCGCTTCTTCTATTATCATGTTTCCAACTACAATCGCTAATTTTATGAATGTTCAGGGTATTCCATGGTTAGGCTACATTGTTAGCGCACTCAATCCGGGTACCATTATATATAATTTCATTTATGTCATATTTATAATTTTTTTCTGTTACTTTTATACGGCCGTAAATTTTAATCCTGTGGATGTTGCCGACAACATGAAAAGATATGGAGGATTTATCCCGGGTATAAGACCGGGTAAAAATACGGCCGATTACATCGATCGAGTGCTAACCCGCCTCACCTTTGGAGGTGCTATTTATGTGTCTGCTGTATGCGTTTTGCCCCAGATTTTTATGTATAAGCTTAACGTCCCTGTCTATTTTGGGGGGACTTCCCTATTGATTATGGTTGGTGTTGCCATGGATACCGCAAACCAGATTGAATCCCATATGCTCACAAGGCATTATGAAGGTTTTATGAAAAAGGGACTCGGGCGGGTCCGATAATTGGAATGTTGGTTGAGAGTTGGATGTTTTTCCCACTTAACCAAGGGAAATGATTGGATTGGAAAAGGGAGCAATCAAACAAGATGAAAGTTAGAGCGTCCGTAAAAAAAATGTGCAATAAATGCAAGATTATTAGAAGAAAGGGTATTGTTCGCATTATTTGTGAGAATCCCAGGCATAAGCAGAGACAGGGATAATGTAAATGAGAAGAAAGGAAGTTATCAATTGGCCAGAATAGCAGGCGTTGATTTGCCGAGAAACAAGAGAATTGAAATTGCCTTGACCTATATTTATGGTATCGGTAGAAGCAGTTCCCAGAAGATATTGACAGATGCCGGAGTGGACTGGGACATTAAATCGGATAATCTGACTGAGAATCAGATCACGAGTATTCGAAGTATCATTGATGAGAAGTATAAAGTAGAGGGTGATCTGAGACGGGAAGTATCCATGAATATCAAAAGGCTGATGGATCTTGGTGTCTACCGTGGCTTAAGACATAGAAGGGGTCTACCAGTACGAGGCCAAAGGACGAGTACAAACGCAAGAACGAGAAAGGGCCCCCGCAGATCCGTCATGGGAAAACGAAAAAAATAATAATCTGAGGATATAAAATGGCAAAGCGAGTTCGAAAGGCGCACAGGATTAAAAAGGAGAAAAAAAATATCCCCACGGGGATTATTCATATACATTCAACTTTCAATAATACAATAATAACCGTTACAGATAACGATGGAAATGTAATTGCATCATCCAGCGCTGGTCAACATGGATTTAAAGGATCAAGAAAAAGCACTCCCTTTGCCGCTCAGTTAGCTGCCCAGGGAGCATTAAAACAGGCAATGGAACATGGGCTAAAAACCGCTGAGGTGAGGGTGAAGGGACCCGGAGTAGGCAGAGAGGCCGCTATAAGGGCTCTCCAGGTAGATGGGTTCACAGTAAGTGTGATAAGAGATGTTACACCAATCCCCCATAATGGATGCCGCCCTCCAAAAAGGCGGAGAGTATAAATTTTTATCATTTATCGATTTAGGGAGGGTCTGATTTGGCCAGATATACCGGTTCATCTTGCAGGCTATGCCGGCGGGAAAATCTAAAGCTTTTCTTAAAAGGAGACCGTTGTTACGGAGATAAATGTGCTTTCGAACGAAGACCCTATGCTCCTGGTCAGCATGGCCAAAGGAGAAGTGGAAAGGTTTCCGATTATCTATTACAATTAAGGGAGAAGCAAAAGGTAAAAAGAATTTATGGTGCATTGGAGGGACAGTTTAGAAGATATTATTACCAAGCAGAAAAAAATAAGGGAATTACCGGAACAAATCTTCTAATTTTCCTTGAATGCAGGCTGGACAATATTGTCTATCGGATGGGGTTTGCCTCTTCCAGGAAACAGGCAAGGCAACTCGTCAGACATAATCATTTTACTGTGAATAATAGAAAGGTCAATATCCCTTCTTATCAGATAAAAGTAGGAGATGTTATCGAGGTCAAAGAAGGGAGCCGAAAGGTGCAGACTATCTTAGATGCCTTGGATACGGTTGTTAGGAGAGGAATTCCGAGTTGGATGGATGTGAAAAAAGAAAGCTTTTTGGGAACCCTTACGGCCCTTCCCAATAGGGAAGACCTGACTATGCCTATTCAGGAACAACTTATCGTTGAGTTGTATTCCAAATAGGAAATAAGGTTTTTCTAACCAAAACCATATGAATCATAGTGGAGGTACTTTTTTGGGAGATCTTAAAGCGCGAAATTGGCGGGAATTGATTAGACCTAAAAATATTCTGATAGATGAGGAAAATCATACAAATTCCTATGGGAAGTTTGTGTGTGAACCTCTTGAAAGAGGATTTGGAATAACCATTGGAAATGCGTTAAGACGCATACTCCTATCATCATTGCAGGGAACGGCTATAGTCTCAGTCAAATTCGATGATGTAGTGCATGAATTTTCAGCAATTCCCGGTGTATTGGAGGATGTAACGGAGATCATTCTAAATCTAAAAGAGATAAGATTAAGGTTGATCGATTCAGAGGAAGCTATAATTCAACTTTCCAGAGAGGGGGAAGGGGCCGTTACCGCCGGGGATATTGAGAAACATGAGTTCGTTGAAGTATTGAATCCGGAACAGCACATTGCTACCCTGAGTAAAAAAGGCAAGCTGAATATGGAGATGGTCATTAAAATGGGGAAAGGGTATATCCCTGCAGAAAAAGATATAAATAAAAATCACCCAATTGGCGTCATTCTTCTTGATTCAAGTTATTCTCCTATTAAAAAAGTGAATTATGTAGTTACGAATGCCAGGGTAGGTCAGATAACGGATTATGATAAACTGACAATGGAGGTATGGACGGACGGGAGCGTACTACCGGAAGATGCCATGGCCTATTCGGCGAAGATTCTTAAAGAGCAAATGACTCCTTTCATTAATTTCGATGAGGAGCCTGAACCTTTTGAGGTTGAAGAAGAGGAAGAAGGAGAAAAGCTTAATGAGAACCTCTTCAGGCCGGTGTCGGAGCTTGAGCTGTCAGTACG
>CAYTUL010000156.1:0-8197 GCA_964441135.1 uncultured Desulfobacteraceae bacterium
TGCCAGGCGTATGGCGCTCATGGCAGCCTCCGTTCCTGAATTGACCATCCTGACCATTTCGACGGAAGGGACCATCTCCACGATGGTCTCCGCCATTTCCACCTCCAGGTCTGTGGGGGCGCCATAGCTCGTGCCCTTTGAAAGATTCTCCTCTAGGGCACTGATAACCTCGGGATGACCATGCCCTAAGATCATGGGGCCCCAGGAACCAATATAGTCGATATAACGGTTCCCATCGGCATCCCACAGGTAGCATCCCTGGGCCCTTGAGATGAATAAAGGATCTATGCCGACGGCCTTTCCCGCCCTTACCGGGCTGTTCACGCCGCCTGGGATGAGTCTTACGGCCCTATCAAAGAGAATCCTGGATCTTTTCCCCATCATTCTTCTCCATATTAAAAATATTCCATACTCGTCTTTTTAAATTCCTTTTCACTGAAAAGGAGAAAGTAATCATCAATACCCGTGCTCTTTGACATACGCCGGGCGATTTCATAACATTCATCTCTGTTGTCGCCGTGCACCATCGTATACAGGTTATATTTCCAATTCCTATGAGATCTTCTCTGGTAACAGTGGGTAACCTCCTTAAAATCGGACATAGCCTTCCCAGTTTCCTCTATTAGCTCTTCAGGCACGACCCAGGCCACCATGGCATTGGAACTGAATCCAGCCTCCTGATGGTACAGCGTGGCACCGAACCTCCTGATAACACCACTGGTGATCAGGGCTTTTACCCTCTCGATGAACTCCTCCTCACGAATTCCAATTCGATCGGCCATCAACCTGAAAGGTCTTAAATCAAGGGGAAGGTCTTTCTGTAAGAGACCTATTACTTTCTTATCTGTTTCATCAACCATTCGAAGAAAAGGATCCTTTCTAAGGAGGTGGTTTTGATTCATGCGTGAAAGGAAAAGGGATTTTCACGAGGGAATATCCAATAGTTCATATCTTGTCAAGGGGAAAGGATACCTTAAAGCTTGAAATACGTACCTTATTCATATATGCTCAAAAATCGAAATTTTCAATCCCGCAAAACAATCTGAATCCATGACTGATCAAAGCTCCACACTGAGATCTTTGATCCATGGCCGGATGCTTGTTAACAGGAAGGTGTTTGCATGTTCGGTTATCAAAAGATCGTAGAGAAGAAGATAAAGGAGGCCGTGGAAAAGGGGGAATTCGATAATCTTCCCGGAAAGGGGAAGCCTCTTAACTTGGAGGACGAAGGCCGCCTGCCGGAAGATCTTCGTATTGCCTATAAGATCCTGAAAAACGCCAATTGCCTCCCGCCTGAGCTCGAACTGAGAAAAGAGATCAGACAGATGGAGGATATACTTGCTCATATTCCCGATGAAAAAGAGAGATACCGCCAGATAAAGAGGATAAATTTAAAGATTATGCAGATGAATATGATGGGCCATAAATCCCCCCTTCTTGAAGAAGATCAGATATATTACGAAAAGATTATCGATAAACTTGGGCGAAAATAGCGGAATTATTCAGGGTAAGGATTTCCTTTCATGGACATGAAAAGAGATTATTACGAAGATATTCAGTTACTGGACAGCGGGGTTTTAAAGTTCTGGTTTATCATACTTCTCATTTTTCTTGCAGCCCTCCCTTTTTTAATCCCTCATTATTACATCTTTATGGCCAATTACATGGCCATTAATATTATCGTCGCCGTAGGGTTGAATATCCTCGTGGGATATACAGGACAGATATCCCTCGGGCACGCTGGATTCTTCGCGATCGGGGCCTATATAACGACCCTGCTTATGAACTCTTTTCATTTCAACTTCCTTCCCGCAATGCTGCTCGCGGCCTTTGTTGCCTCCTTTTTCGGTTTCATCCTGGGTCTTCCGGCCCTGCGTCTGGAAGGGCCCTATCTGGCCATTGCCACATTAGGGTTCGGTATGGCCATTACCCAGGTGATCGGCCGCTGGAGAATCTTCGGCGGCAGGATGGGACTTGAAACCTCTAATATCAACTTTTTCGGCCTCATCTTGAATAGTGACAAAGAACTCTATTACCTGATCGTACCAATCATGTTTCTCCTGACCCTTGGGGCTCGAAACCTCATGAAAACACGGGTTGGAAGGGCTTTTATCGCCATCAGGGACAGTGATATCGCGGCTGAAACCATGGGTGTCAATTTAGTTTATTACAAGACCCTTGCCTTCGCGGTCAGCGCCTTTTATACGGGAATAGCGGGCG
Organism: uncultured Desulfobacteraceae bacterium; assembly: GCA_964441135.1. Taxonomy (GTDB): domain Bacteria; phylum Desulfobacterota; class DSM-4660; order Desulfatiglandales; family HGW-15; genus CAYTUL01. Next base: position 2,221 of record CAYTUL010000156.1, read on the forward strand.
GCCTCTATGCCTTTCTGTTAGGCTTTATCAATCCAAGCTCCTTTAATTTCATACTCTCCATCTATTTCCTGGCCTTTGTGATCGTTGGAGGGTTAGGATCCATATTCGGCTCCATTATGGGCGGGATTCTCATGACCTGGCTCATACTGATGCTGGATAAGATCCAGGAGCTGCCCTATCTCGGGTCCCTGCTGATATCCTTTTCGGAAAAGTGGATGAACATAACCGGCCTGCCCAATGTTTCAAATATCGTCTTCGGGCTGATCATAATCATACTCGTGGTATTTGAACCCCTTGGCCTGTTCGGCTTCTGGATAAGGACAAAGATCTACTGGAAGACCTGGCCCTTTTAATAATAGTGTCCATCCGGGAATTCACCATTCCCGGAGGGAGCGTTCAGCGGTCGGCTATCAGCTATCAGCCAACCACTTTTTTAATGTTTTCGCTGAATGCTGAAAGCTGATGGCTGATAGCGTTGAGGTGTAAATATGTTTCTGCAACTCATGGTGAGCGGTCTGTCAATCGGAAGCCTTTACGCGCTTATCGCCCTTGCCATGGTGATCATCTACAAGACCTCCGAGGTCCCCAACTTCAGTCAGGGGGAAATGGCCATGCTCTCCACATTCGTGGCCTATACCCTGCTTGACTCCTATGGGAAATCCTTCGCCGTCTCTTTTATCGGCGCACTCGTCTTCGCAGCGGCCCTGGGCGCCTTCATGGAATTTATCTTCCTGAGGAGGGCAAAGGACCCCAATGTCCTGAGTCTGATCCTGATTACCCTGGGATTTCAAATGATCCTTTACGGTCTTGCAAGCTGGAAGTGGGGAGCGGATCAGAGGGATCTCCCCTTCCCGGTCTCCGATTTCGATATTATCCACATGGGGTCCGCCGTGGTAAGCTACTTGAATATCGCTACGCTCATTATAACCCTTATTTTGATGGCCCTGCTTTTTCTTTTTTTCAGGTACACAAAGATGGGAGTTGCCATGAAAGCGACACAGCAGAACACCATGGCGGCCCGTATTAACGGCATCCGCACCAACAGGATATTATCCATCACATGGGGTTTAAGTTCCATGATCGGGGCTATAGCCGGGATGCTCCTGGCGCCCGTGGCCACGCTGGACCCCAATCTCATGCTCGATCCCCTCCTGAAGGGTTTCGCGGCGGCGGTTTTAGGCGGAATGACGTCTCTGGTGGGCGCTGCTCTCGGCGGTTATATATTGGGGATAATCGAGAATCTTTTCGGGGGTTACATATCCCTCGAATTCAAATCCGTCGTTGCCTTCATGGTCATCGTACTGGTCCTTTGTTTTAAACCCAGCGGCCTTTTTGCCAAACATTATGTGAGAAAGGTTTAGGACATGGGAGATAATGAATTTTTTTCACTGAATCTTCTCACAATCAGTTTCGGCGGCATCATGGCCGTCGATCAAGTCAGCCTGAATATGCAGGCCGGATCCATATTCTCCATTATCGGTCCGAACGGAGCGGGCAAGACCACCATATTCAACTGTATCAGCGGGCTTTACAAACCCCTCTCCGGGTCTATCCGCTTTAAGGGGGAGAATATAACAGGCCTCAAACCGCACCTTATTGCCAGGAAGGGTATTGCAAGGACCTTTCAGAATATTGAACTTTTCTCAAGAATGACGACCATGGAAAATCTTATGCTCGGCAGGCATATCCATATGAAAACGGGTGTCTGGAGCGGATCAACCTATTTCAGGAAGGCCTCCAGGGCGGCCCGGGAAGAGATCGCGAACCGCCGGAAGGTGGAGCGTATTATTGACCTCCTTGATCTCCAGTCCGCGAGGGACAAGTTTGTGGCTACCCTTCCCTACGGTACCCAGAAGCTGATCGAACTGGGAAGGGCCCTGGCCATGGAACCGGAACTGCTTCTCCTCGATGAACCCTCGGCGGGGATGAACTCCGAGGAAAAGCAGGACCTTATCTTCTGGATAAAGGATATTCAAGATGAACTCGGCGTGACAATTCTGCTGATCGAACATGATATGAAGCTCGTTATGGATATATCGGACCACATCCTGGTAATGAACTTCGGTAAAGCGATCACCCATGGGGGACCGGAGGAGGTCCAGAAACACCCGGAGGTCCTAAAGGCCTATTTAGGAGAGGATGATATCATTTGAGCGCCATGCTTAATCTGAAAAATATCGAGACCCTGTACGGCCTGATATATGCCCTGCGCGGGATATCGCTCGAGGTTGAGAAGGGTACCATTACCACGATCTTGGGCAATAACGGGGCCGGAAAGTCGACCATACTCAAGACCGTCATGGGCCTGTTGGAAGATCAACCGGAAAAAGGCCAAATCGAGTTCATGGATAAGAGGATCGACGGCAAGGATACCGAAGCTATAGTCAGAATGGGCTTATCCTATGTACCGGAAGGAAGGGAGGTCTTTGATGAGCTCAGCGTAAGGGATAACCTCCTCATGGGTGCCTATATCAGGAAGGACCGCAGATCCGTAAAAATCGATATGGACCGGATGTACGGCTATTTTCCGGTTTTGTCGGCAAGAGAAAGCCAGCGGGCCGGCACGCTTTCCGGTGGAGAGCAACAGATGTTAGCGATCAGCAGGGCCCTGATGAACCGGCCCAATCTGCTTTTTCTTGATGAACCTTCCCTCGGGCTTTCTCCCCTCCTGGTCAGGGAGATATTCGGGATTATCCGGATGATCAATAGAAATGGCGTAACCATATTGCTGGTGGAACAGAACGCCCGGGTATCCCTGGCTATTTCCCATTTCGGTCTCATCCTTGAGAACGGGCGGTTTGTCATGAAAGGGAAATCCAAGGAACTGATGGAAGATAAGGATGTCCGGGAGTTTTATATGGGGATAAGATCCGAGGATTCCATCAAGGGACATCAACGCTGGAAAAGGAAAAAGAGGTGGAGATAACATCGATATGAACCTGACAACCGTTCCGGAAGTATTTACCAGGACTGCCAGGAATCGAAGCGAAAAGGTCGCCCTGCGTAAGAAGGAGATGGGCCTCTGGATTGATATCTCCTGGAAAGAATATTACAGGATGGCCATGGGCATTGGTTCGGCGCTCATTTCCATGGGTCTTGAAAAGGGGGACCGGGTCTCCATTATCGGAGAAAATTGTCCGGAATGGGTAGTTATCGATCTGGGAATCATGTGCGCTGGAGGCGTATCCGTGGGAATCTATTCCACGAACGCGTGGCCCCAGGTGGAGTATGTTATCCAACATTCCCAATCCTCATTTTTTTTTGTTGAAAATGAGGAACAGTTAGACAAGTGGCTTCACTTCAGGGACAAGACCCCTTTTCTTAAAAAGGTGATCGTGTGGGATCTTGAAGGATTGAGACACTTCAGGGATCCCATGGTCATGGCCTACGAAGAAATACTGGAGTCGGGCCTTCGAACCTTTGAAAAGGATTCCGGACTCATTGAAAAGCGAATGGCGGAACTAACGCCAGACGACCTCGCATTGCTCATCTATACATCGGGCACGACCGGTCATCCAAAGGGGGCAATGTTGACCCACGGAAATATTACGTGGATGGGCGCGGCTGTTCAACAGGATATCACCATCAAGGAAACCGACGAGATCTTATCCTTCCTTCCCCTCTGCCACGTCTTTCAGCAGCTCTTTTCCGTCTTTGTCCATATCACCCATGGCTCCATAGTAAGCTTCGTTGAAAGCGTGGATACGGTCATGGACAACATGAGGGAAGTATCGCCCACGATAGGGATCGCGGTACCCAGAATCTGGGAGAAATACCTTTCCGCGATCTATATACGCATGTCCGATGCGACATGGTTTAAAAGGCTCGTCTTTCATATCTCCTTTAAACTCGGCCAGAAACGGACCGCCTTGATGATGAATTTTAAGCCCGTCCCAACCTACCTGAGCATTCTGTACTATCTTGCTTATTTTACAGTCTTTCGAAAGCTCAAGGAGAGGCTGGGATTCGACCGGATGAGAGTGGCCATTTCCGGAGGGGCCCCCATTTCACCGGATGTCCTCAGTTTTTTCCAGTCGATCGGTTTCAACCTGATCGAGGGATACGGCCAGACGGAAGGCACGGCCGTCACATGCGTCTCCAGGATGGGAAGGCTCAAGTTCGGGACCGTCGGCCCTCCCCTTACGGGTGTGAATGTGAAAATAGCCGGTGATGGAGAGATCCTGGTCAAATCTCCCGGTGTGTTTAAAGGTTATTTTAATGACCCTGAGGCCACCACGAATGCATTACGGGACGGGTGGTTGTGCTCGGGCGATGTGGGCCAGTTAGATGAAGACGGCTATCTGAAGATTACCGATCGGAAAAAGGATATCATTATCACGGCCGGCGGTAAGAACATTACTCCGCAGTATATTGAGAACAAATTAAAATACAGTCCCTATATAAACGACGCGGTCATCATCGGGGATAGAAAAAAATTCGTCAGTTGCCTGATCATGATAGACGAGGACAATGTGATAAAATACGCCCAGGACAATAAAATACAGTTTTCGACCTACAAGGATCTGACACAGAATGAGGATATCAACGCCCTGATTCAGGGGGAGGTGGACAGGGTAAACGACGAGCTTTCCAGGGTGGAACAGATCAAGAAATTTACGATCCTCCCAAAGAAACTCTATGAAGAAGATGGAGAGGTAACCCCCACAATGAAGGTGAAAAGGGCCTATGTAAACAAGGCCTTCAAGGACTTGATCGACGCTATGTATAAAAGCAGGCAAACATGACCTATTGGTTTGATCTTGCAGAGGTCTAGGAACCAGAGTAGGTTGTGTAGTTAATGAGAGGCGCAGGGCGTAAGGCGCAGGGTAAAAGCAAATCAAAAAAAGTTGAATCCAGCGAAAAAGGAGGGGTTAAAATGAAAAAACGGAATCTTGTTATCTTGTTTGTCTGTACGTTATTCCTTGTACTATCCTTCATACCTTCTGCCTGGGGAGTAAGAGGCGTCACGGACACGGAGATTCGAATCGGGCAATGGGGTCCCCAGACCGGCCCGGCCGCCCTCTGGGGAGCTGTCGCGCGCGGTACGGGTTGTTACTTTGATATGATCAATGCCGAGGGGGGGATCCATGGCCGGAAAATCACCTATTTCCTCCGGGATGACGGGTATATGCCCCCGAAGACCAAGGCCATTGCCAAAGAGCTGGTAGAGGACAAGGAAGTATTCGCCTTTGCTTCGGGCGTCGGTTCCGCTACGGGTATGGCCGTAAAAAAATATCTTAATGACAGGAAAGTCCCCTGGGTCGGTCCCGCGGCCGGATCCACCCACTGGGCATATCCGCCGACAAGATACCTTTTCGGCGTATATCCCCTTTATATTGATGAGGCCGCTATCCTGGTCAACTATGCCGTGAAGACCCTGAAGAAAAAAAGAATAGCTTTCTTTTACCAGAACGATGATTACGGAAAGGAGGGCCTCTACGGGGCGCGGGCCGCCATGGAATCTCTCGGCATGGAATTAGTCGCCGAAGTCCCGGTGGAACCCCTTGACACGGACCTCAGCTCCCATTGTGTAAAACTCAAAGAGGCCAATCCGGATGTTATACTCATATGGGTGCTCCCCAAGCACGGTGCCATCATATTGGGGACCGCGGCAAAGATGGGACTCCATCCCCAGTGGATGACTACGAGCACCCTGAGTGATACACCGATCATGTATCAGATATCAAAGGGTCTTTTTAAGGACGTCATCTTTACCTCATTCGGTGAGCTTTCGGATTCCGACAGCCCGCTCATGCAAAAATACAGGGAAGCACAGGAAAAGTATGCCCCAAAGGACCGGTGGGGGGTCTTTTTCTCCGCCGGCATCCTCTTCGTGGAACCGATGGTCGAGGGCCTCAAAAGATGCGGGCGTGACCTCACCGTGGAGAACTTTGTAAAGGCCATGGAGTCAATCAAGGATTTTCAGGGAATCGGCCCTAAGATTACCTTTGGTCCTAATATTAGACAGGGAGCCCGC
>CAYTUL010000157.1:0-8183 GCA_964441135.1 uncultured Desulfobacteraceae bacterium
ATAAAAAATATAAAGGTTATGCCAGAATCCTTTCTATCCGGAAGAAAGATCTGCCCAAAAATTACACGGGGCCCTTCTATGAAAGTTATGAGGTGAAATTCACCTTTTATCCAGACCGAAAAATAGAAGAAGCATTTGCTCAGGTCGAGGGCAAGGAATATCAGCTTTTGTTGAAAAATTCATGGTATCCAGGCCCAAAATTTTTACGCAAGTACGGAATTGAAGTGGATAAGGAATTTGATTGTTACATGAATGTAATTACCATGGGCACCTGTACACCGATCATTTTTGAGTTTCCCGCTATTGATCTTGGTGATTATTTTGAGAATCAATAATGGGTTTTGCGAATTTCGTCCTGTTACCAATAAGAACCTATAATATTTCCTTGAGAATGCTAACATTAGTAAAGGAATTAAAAGCAGGGATCGGATTCAGATTTTTGATGGCCTTGTTTCTGATTTATATATCCATAAGCGATAAGGCCGATGCAGCTTCCCTGGAATTAAATCACCAGGAGGGGAAGATTGGAGAGAATGTCATCTATACCCTAACGATCAACGATGCTCCAAACGATGTGGGATCATTTGGAATTGAAATTTCTTATAATCCAGGTGTACTTGAATTCAAGGGCTGGGACAAGGCTGGAACTTTAATAAACGGGTTCACTTTTACAGATATGACATCACAGACAACAGGTCTGATTATATTTGGAGGATTTGATATCGGAGTCAATAAGATACCTGAGGGTGCCACTGGTACGATAGCAAAAATAGCTTTTACGGTTATCGGCAAAGGAGATGATTCACTAAATCTAAGTGAACCCAAGGATGACATCTCAAGTTGGTCCGTTGAAAATGGATCTTTTACCTATATAAACAATGCACCTTTAGCCGATGCAGGGGCAGATCAAACAGTTGACGAAGGAGCAACCGTGACACTGGATGGTTCTTCCTCCACTGACCCGGATGACGGCATCGCAGCATATCAGTGGACACAGCTCAGCGGCCCCTCTGTAATACTTACAGATCCGACAGCAGTTCAAACTACATTTATCGCACCTGATGTCGATCCTGGGGAAACCGTCCTTACTTTCCAGTTGACCGTAACCGATAGTTGTGGATCACAAACAGCAGATACATGCTCAGTGAATGTCGAATGGAATGACCCGCTGCCAACCTGCCAGATAAAACTCAACGAAGGATGGAACCTGATTGCCCTGTGTAACGATCCGGACAACAGTTTCATCGAAATATTGCTGAATGACATTTATGACTCCATTTTATCAGTGTGGAAGTGGGAAGATAATAACTGGTCAGTCCATCTGGCGCAAGAGAATAATGGCGCGGTTTATGCAATCGACAAAGGATTCGACCAGTTAGAAACTATCCAGTTTGGCGAGGGCTTCTGGATCAATTCTGAGATCCCGCAGACGCTGACCATTTCAGGCACACAACCTGAAGACACTTCGTTATTGCTGAGTCCCGGATGGAACCTGGTAGGGCTCAAGAGTTTCACACCAAAATCGATTGATGATCTCATCTTTGAAAATGAAAACAATATTCTCTCTGTCTGGAAATGGGAGAATAACAACTGGGCCGTTTACCTGCCACAGGAAGGACTCGATGGTACAGAGGTGTATGCTGAGGTCAAAGGTTACCTCATTCTTAACATTATTAATCCCGGTGAAGGGTTTTGGGTAAATCGCATGAAGGAGATAATATTGCAGTGATATTTCCTGAGATAATAACGAACAACATAGCATCAACATTCATCATTTACCCAGGAGTTTGAAAAAAATGTTAATCAGACTTATAAGCATATGTTTCTTCTTTTTAATGATCCTTTGTACGAATTCCAACATTCTTGCAGCGACCATAAATCTAGATGATCAATCAGGCGGACAGGGAAGCATTGTAATGTTCACTGTGTCCATCGATCGTGCAACTAATAATGTGGCGACATTCGGATGTGAAATTGAATATGACCCGCTTACCTTAAAATTCAGAGAGTGCACTGCCGGTGAATTGACAAGCAATTTTAATTTCTTTAATGCAGTCAATACCTCGCCAGGCCTGGTGCGGTTAGGTGGTTTTACAATTGATTCTTCCGAAATCAAATATGGAGATAGCGGTTCAGTTGCGACATTGACCTTTGAAGTGGTTGGTCATAATGATTGTCAGGTTAGCCTTACAAATTTGAAGGACAATATTAAGACATGGGATACAAGATCCGGTTCTTTTATAGGGGACCATGTAGTTGAGGAAAAGATAAATAAAGATTTGAGATTGGATGATCAAATTCAGGAAAATAATAAAAAAATAGGCGTTATCATGAATAAGAATGCGGAAAGGTCTTATAGCCCTGTTGCACGTAACTCAGACTCTATCTCTAATCAATCTCATCTTTTTCACTCAGTAGGTAATACTGATCGTCCTAGTCCTGAAACACACCTAAATTTAAATAAGAATTATCCTACTTCCACTCTTATTTCTAAATCGGAAAAAACCGAGAATAATGTGATGGAATCATTAAGTACGCACGGTGCTGATCAAGTGGTATTAAAAAGGGCAAGAAAGAGCCATGAACCCTTATCCGCGAGAAAGCCGGATATAGATCAACTGCAAATTGGTGAACCTGAAGGATATTCGGTGGTTGTTTCTGCCAGTAATAGGGCAGGTCACTCTCCGCTCCGTTTAATAGTGAGGATAACCTTTTTAACCAGCGTATTATTTTATGCGGCAATAGGAATATCTGTTTTGTTTCTCAGTTATTTCTCGTGGAAATATCTCAGAGTTTTATTACCATGGAAGAGATCCCATAGACAGCGTTTGAATTGATCTTTGGGAATTATGGGCTCAATGAAATCAAAAATAAGAGTGGGGGTTCGTTGATGTTAAATATCATTATGATCGGGTGGTCAAAGAATACTGTTCTTTTTATCGCTATTTTATTTTTGTTTAGTCTTGTCCTTGTTCCGGGGGGCAGCATCTGGGCTAAAAAGGAGACGAAACCTGCTAAACAGTTACAAATTATCTATAGCGGCAACACTTCCGGGTTCACTGAACCGACTGGATGAGGCCGCAATAAGTTTGGCGGTCTGTCAAGAAGAGTAAGTTTTTTAGGTGAAAAGAGAAAAAAGAGTAGAAACGTTTTTTTACTATTAGATTCAGGAAACCTATTCTTTAGTAAGTCAAAAAGCAAATGCGATCAAAAGACATTAGGTAAGGCGACAGAGATTTTACAAACTTACCAGTCAATGCAATACGATGCCATCAATCTGAGTCAAAGTGATCTTCCAATGGGAATCTCCTTCCTTCTGGAGACAACAAAAGATTTGAAACTACCTATCTTATCTTCCAATCTGGTAGAAGGATCAAACGGAAAGCCGGTATTTGACTCATTCATGATAAATAAACGATACGGTCTTAGAATTGGAATCTTTGGCGTTATGGATCAGACCACTCCGTCACAGAAGATAAAGGGTTACATTATCAAGGACCCTTTTGATACTTCACGGGATATAATAAATACGTTTAAAAGTAAGGCCGACTTGATCATTGCTCTATCCAGCCTTCCTCAGGAAAAGAATGCAAAATTGCTGGAAGTCTTTCCAGATATTGATTTTGTCATTAGCGCGCATCTGCCTCAAACCAAACTCCTTAAAATGAAACATGGCTATATCTTGTCATCAGGCAGTAAAGGTAAGTATCTGGGGCGTCTGGATATCAGGTTAAACTCCTTGGATAGACCACTTGGATTGGAAGATATCGGCAAAAGGACAAAATTAGAAAAAAACCTCAGTTGGTTGGAAAAACGCATTTCCAAACTGGAGGAAGCGCAGAACGATATTTTAAAGTCGGACAAAACAGATATGAAAGAAAGATTTAAAAAGGAATTGAAGCGGTTCAAAAGCCAGAAGCGGCAGGTCAGAAAAGAGCTGGCTTGTTTGGATAATGTGCGGAACCACTTCGAAAATAAAGTTATCCCATTGGCCGCAAAATCTTCTGAAATGGTCTCCGAAGATTTGTCTTTTAGCTCCAAAAAAACGGGGCTACAAGAGAAGGGAGCATCTCCACAATTGAGTTCCGGACCTCACATAAAGATTACTGAGCTACCAATATCGAATGAACAGATGATAACTTTTGTGCTTCATATAGATAAGGCCCCCAATCAGGTAAGGGCAATGGGTTTTGACATTCAATATCAGCCGGAAGTCTTGAAATATTCCGGTTATAAAAAGGGTAGTCTTGTAGAAAAGTTTGATATGTTCGAAACGATTAAAATAAAGGATGGACTTCTTCGCATTGGCGGCTTTGAGGCAAGGGACGATATGATAAAAACAGGAATGAGTGATGAACTCTTGAGGCTTAATTTCAAGGTGATTGGGAAAGGCAGTTTGGACATAATGTTGGTTAGACTCAAGGATGATATTTCAGCCTGGAGCGTATTAAAAGCCTCTGAAAAAAATGAATAAGACATAATCAGAGAGGAGGAAAACATATGTACAGGAAGAAGAAAAAAATCATGGTCTATATACTGGCACTTTTTCTGAGTATTCCTTTTACGACCACAGTGTATGCAAGGCTTGATACGCAGGATATCGAAAAGCTGCGATCGGAGCTATTGGATAGAGGCGCGACTTTCAAGGTTGGGCCTAACTCGGCAACCAATCGCGACCTCAAAGATCTTTGTGGCCTGGTTCCGCCTAAAGATTGGATGTCAAAGGCACAAGCTGGGGTTAAAGTAACGAAACCGAAAGTGAAATTCGAGGCTAACTGGAACTGGTGTAACCAGGGAATGTGTACTCCGGTAAGAAATCAGGGTTCCTGTGGGAGCTGTTGGGCATTCGGCACTGTCGGCATTCTGGAGAGCAATCTTTTAATCCATGAGAGTGCATCGGAGGATCTGTCTGAACAATATCTGGTCTCCTGCAATACGGATGGTTGGGGCTGTGACGGCGGATGGTGGGCCCATGATTACCATCAGTGGAAATTCAGTGCTCCGGAGACCGAAGCCGGTGCTGTGCCTGAGTCTGAATTTCCCTATACGGCCACTGATTATCCATGTGGCGGACCTTATTCACATCCATGGAAAATCAATAGTTGGGGCTATGTAGACCCTTACCAAGAGATTCCTTCGGTAGATGACATAAAGCAGGCGATCATGGATTACGGTCCTGTGGGAGTAGGGATTTGTGTTGGAGCAGCATTTCAAGCATACAACGGTGGCATATTCGACTATAACGAACCCGGCGATGTCAACCATGCAGTAATATTAGTGGGTTGGATTGATGCTGACGGTGTTTGGATCCTCAGAAATTCCTGGGGGCCAGGCTGGGGTGAAGACGGTTATATGCGCATTAAATATGGCGCCTCCCAGGTCGGATATGCGGCCAATTATATCATGTATGAGGAACAACCTCCTGATCCTTATGAAGATGACAACACACCGGCAACAGCCCAGAGTGTTTCCTGCCCGGTTACCCAGGATCATACAATACACGAGAATGGCGATGTGGACTGGTTTGTTGTTTCCATGGAAGTAGGGACATCAATAGAGGTGATGACATCAAATCTCGGGGGAAGTAATCCTGATACTGTTCTTCAGGTTTATGATGTCAATTGCAATCTTATTACAGAGAATGACGATTACGAAGGGCTCTCTTCCATGGTGAACTGGACTGCACCTTTTACCGGCGAATACTATGTCAAGGCTATGTCCTATGGAGGTGGATGGAACGGTTGTGATGACCAGGGCGGCGGTCCTGCTTTTTGCAGCTATACAATTGGATTCAATGATAATCAAAATGAGGAACCAGATATCAGTGTGTTCCCTCAGGACATATATGTGGAACTGTGTCCTGGTGAATCAAAGACAGAAACATTGACGATCTCAAATGTTGGTGGGGAAATCCTGGAAGTAACCGAGATCTGTGATGAGGAGATGCTTTTTCAACCACTATCATCTAAGGGCCTGGATCGGTCGGTCCTGAAGGGCTCAAAATCCCACAGTCTGATTGAGAAAATAAAGGCCCTCGGATTAAAGCCAGACCTTGAGGCCAATGGAGACATTATCACGCAGTGTCAGTCTCCTGCGACAGCCACTATGGGTGTCGAGTATATGGGCGAAGGCACACTTGATATTGTCAGTGAAGGTGATGGAGGTACGATCTGGTCAATGGAGGAGGATTGTCTGCAGTTGCCTCCATACCCGCCTTTACCCGGAGTTTCACCAGAGTTAAATGGCATCACCTTTGACGGCCAGTACCTCTGGATAACAGACTATCATGGAACGGATGCAGAAAGCGATTGGCTTTACCAGGTTGATCCTGAAATGGGAGTTATCAATGCCTGGGACCTCAGGCCTCAGGGGGTATTTGGTATCGCAGGTGTTGCATGGGATGGGCAGAATCTGTGGGTTTCTGCCCTGGATATGGGAACTATCTTCCAGGTCGATAAGAACGGTAACGTATTGGGATCATTCCAGGTAGACTGGTTTAACGCGGGACTGGACTGGGATGGTCAGTATCTGATCAGCGTAGACCTTGCTGGTTTTCTCTACCGTGTCACTACTGATGGTTCTGTAGTCGATTCCATGCCTGCACCTGGAGGCGGGAACGCCTTTGGTGTTACCTGTGCAGGAACACCCGGCCAGTTGTGGGTTACCAATTTTATGACGGAAACCATCGACCTGGTAGAGTGCAACTGGTGTGGCGATAATCCTGAACCACTCTGCCAAAATGATGCCCCATGGTTAAGTCAAAGCCCGAATAGCGGCAGTATACCAGCAGGCGGCGAGATGGCCATTGATGTGAATATTAACACCGATTCCCTTTCACTTGGATCCTACGATGCCGTCATCCGTATCGCAAGCAATGACCCTGATGAAGACGTTGTTTCAATTCCGGTGCATTTGGAAGTTAATGATTATCAGCCCTGTGAAGAGGACGATACCGGAATCCTGGATATCGTGGGGAAATCCGGGGGACCAGGCTCAACCGTGATTGTGCCGGTGAGGATACAGGGCGCCCTTAACGAGATAGACTCTTTTGGTTTCGAGGTTGCCTATAATACCGGTATTCTTTCCTATACGGGTAGTTATTCTCGTGGTGCGTGCATGACCGACTTCGATTTCTTTGATGTGAATGAGCCGGAAAACGGCCTATTGGTAGTTGGAGGTTTTGAAGCAAACCCCGAAGATATGATTCAGGAAGGGGCCGACTGCGTGGTCGTATACCTCGAGTTCAGCGTTTTGGAGTGTGAACCCGGTGAAATCTATCCACTGGCAGAACTTCAGAACCTTGTGGATGATATGGAGGGGTGGCCTGTTTCGGGTGCATGTTTTACGTGCGGAGGATGCGATGTGAATGGTGATGGCGAAGTTACACCAGTGGATGCCCTTTGCGCCTTCCAGAAGTACCTGGGTATCTGCCCCACTAACTGCGGGCCATGTGAAGAAATCTTCTGTGATGTGAACGGTGACGGCGATTGCACCCCCGCTGATGCACTTGAGATATTCAAGGAGTATCTTGGGATCTACCCCAATGTCTGTTCAACTGAGTAGATAGAAATGATCAATGGATTATGTTGCCCCATGCCGAATATGGGGCAACATACAACATTCTCAGATTTTACTTTCTTAAAACCGGTTCGCCTTATCAAGCGCAGATGAAGCAGCTGGGTATAAAACTATGGCTTAATTGTATTTGGTTATAGGACTACTTTATTGCAAACTGCAGATAAAGGAAAAAGGAGGGAATCGAAAATGAAACGGAAACTTATTAGAATCTTTATGACTAATTTCTTTACTATCTTATTAGTATGCGGATTATCGGGTACTGGTTATGCTGATATTCCGCTAAAAATGAATTTCCAGGGCAGTCTAGTAGATGCTGCCGGTAGCCCTATAACAGACACAGTTGAGATAACGTTTTGTATCTATAACTTACCAGAAGGGGGAATTCCCCTATGGTGTGAAGTAAAGAACGTAATGGTAGAGAATGGAATATATAATGTAATTCTCGGCGAAGTGACCGCCTTAGATCTGCCTTTTGATGAGCCTTATTACCTGGGTGTAACGGTGGAAACTGATAGTTAAATGATTCCGAGACTTCAGTTCACAAGTGTTGCCTACGCACTAAATCCTGGTCCTAAGGGAGATCCTGGAGAAACTGGCCCTAAGGG
>CAYTUL010000158.1:0-8143 GCA_964441135.1 uncultured Desulfobacteraceae bacterium
GGCATATGCTGTGGGGGGGAAGGCCTGAAATGTCATTCCCTTTAAATTTTATCATTCCCCAGTCGGGTTTATACTGGCCGGAGATGATGTTTATTATTGTTGTCTTGCCGGCCCCGTTCGGACCCATCAGACCAACGGCTTCACCTTCCTGTATATCCACACTCAGGTCGTTAACGGCGACTAAACCTCCAAAGGCCTTGGTCACTTCAACGATGGAAAGTATAGGTGTTTCCAAGGATATCGCCTCTCTCAGAAATAAGTTCGACCGGAAAACCTAATAATAACACATCAGATTACTCCATTATCCATTTTTTTCTTATAAACAATGACTTGTGGTAATCCGGTAAAAGTTCCTGTTCAAGGGCGATATGAGGATTGGCTGTCCTCATATCGCCTTCACAAACAGATATTACCGCATCGGGATTATAACAAGATCCGGCGGTAAAAGATAATCCTGGCCGATACCTGATTACTAATATGGCATCGGGAATATCAGCTTGGCCGTTGCCGGAATATTGTCATTAAAGGAAAAGACGATCGGTGATTCCCATTTCCATGGTTTATCAACTTTTCGCCACTGACCGAATTGTACTGGGAAGCGGTGGAACTGGCTTTCTTTATCAAACACGATACGTCCGTACATGGACATCATATCGGTTTCACCCAAAGCCTTATTCACCTTTGCACCGTCGAGCGTGCCCGCTCTCTCAATGGCGTTAAACAGCACCTGCGGCGCCATATAAGAATAGCCTATGCCCTGGTTCAATGGTTCACCCGTCTTTTTGTACCACCGATCTACAAGTGATTTAGGGGTTGTGCCGCCAATGCCGACGCCGTCCTTAATAGATGGATCCCAGAAGAGTTCCATGCCAACGCCATTCGGAAGGTTACCCCCCCAGGACTCGATATCGCGGAAGAAGAGTGCCGCCCTTGTGGCAAAAACGATTTTGGGTTTAAAACCTAAGGTATGAGCCTGTCGCCACAATATTCCATAATCAGGCGCGGGACAATTGCCCCAAAGTATCTCACATCCATACTTCTTCCACTCCCGTATAATGGATGTGAAGTCGGTAGTTCCCGGGGGAAATATTCCGAATTGATCCTGGGAACGGTAACAATCATAACCCGCATCTTTTGCAAGTCCCGTAAAGGCCATGTACCAGCTTCTGCCGTCCGGGTCGTCGGCGCCGAAGGCGGCCACTTTTTTGTTGGTCTGATCAGCATATTCACCCAATGCGCCAAACCACGTGGGCACCATCAGATATCCTTTTTTACCATAACGGAAATCCCCTTCCGGGGGTGGAGTTCCGATGGCAAAACCATAGGCCCAGGTGTATGTCCAGGTCGGTGTAACCGCCCCTTTTATGCCCATCCAGGATTCAAAGGGACCCACCCCGGTAACGTAGGGGATCTTATATTTCTCAGCCATCGTAGCCGCGCCCTGGCGCATATAGGGTGGCTCTAAATGTTCTGCAAGAAAGTGTACCTTTTCACGTAGAATCAAGTCTTCGGCAAGAGGAGCATCCTTGAGCATATCGCTCTGGGTATCGCGGGTAATTAACCTCACGGGGATCTTTTTATCATACTCCTTTACATATACGCCTCCCTGTTTATTAATATCCTCGATAGCCGCTTCCACTCCAAACACTCCCTGGCCGAAAGCAGCGTAAGGACCCGTGAAGGACCCGACATCCCCGATGAGGATCTCCTTGGGCATTTTGGGTTGTGATAGTGCCGGCTGGGAAAGACCGCCGATAACAAAGGCAGACAATAAAGCGACTTTAAGACAGGTTAATAAGGATCTCTTCATTTGTTGTCCCTCCTTTCTTAAGGTTTCAAAGCACTTTATCCGTGGCCTGATTTACCTTACTGCAATAGTCACCTCCTCCCGTTTTCGAAATTAGGCCTTCACCCCCTTCATGAAGCTATTGTGGTCTTATTTATCCCTGGTTTTTCATCCCTCTTTTTTATCAAATTTCTGTGAAAACGCCGAATCCAACGGCAATAATGAATAAAAGGGTAAAAAAATCAGACATGCTCGCAACAAGTAAGAATAGAGGCCCAGCGGTAATTTTCAGCAGAATATAATCCCAATATCCGTTAACGAGAAGAGGCCAGGATTGGACGAGATGAATAGAAATTGCGATTATATTACCAAAAAGTAAAAATAAATATCTACTCTTATAAAAATGTTGTCAAATTCTTTTTTATTATGGTATTTATAAATTTTTATTATGTATTGCTGTTGTCCATAAAATTTATTTAAGATAGGGCGTACAGGGATATGTTAAATTTTAATCAGCTAAGGGCCTTCCACCAGGTAGCCACGCATATGAATTTTACGGCGGCCTCTAAAAAGCTTTTCATAAGCCAACCAGCCGTTACCGCCCATATCAAACAACTCGAAGATTTTTCCAATCTGAAGCTTTTTAAAAAAAAGGGACGAAAAATATTCCTGACGGATGAGGGGAAAGCCCTTTACGGTTATACCTACAAGATCTTTGAATATGAAAAGGAGATTGAAAACTTAATCAATGACCTGAAAGAATTGAAGAGAGGCATCCTGCGCCTCGGGACCTCAAAGAGTTATGCCCGATATTTTATGCCTGTTCTTATCACAAGGTTCAGAGAGGTCTACCCCCATATTAAAATCCATCTGGATGAAGGCAGCTCCCTGGAAATCATTCACAGCCTTCTTGATTTCAGGAATGAGATGGCGGTAATAGCCATGGTGGAAGATATCCCGGATATCTCCTTTATTCCTTTTAGCAGGGAGGAAGTGGTTCTAATCCTAGCGCCGAATCATCCCCTGGCTAAAAAAAGGAGCATCTCTCCCGTCGAACTGGCCGGTGAACCGCTTATTCTTCAAGAGAGGGGATCCGGGACCAGGAAACTGGTCAATGGGTTATTCGATGATCACGGTATCTCTCCGGATATCCTGATGGAGACGAGTAATGCGGAGTTTATCAAACAGGTCGTTCAGCGGGGAGACGGGATCTCTTTTATTGTAAAAGAAGCCGCGTCCGTTGAGCTAAAGGCAAAAAAACTGGTGACGGTCCCGGTCAAGGGCCGTCGGCTATTTCTGGATGTAAGTATTGCGTATCTTAAAGACCAGCATCTCTCACCTTCCGCTCAGGCCTTTCTGGAGGTCCTTCGCAGGATAGCCCCTAAGGAAGATCCCGGACAGGGAATCAGGGCTATCATGGACCGGATGCTTTCCAACTGGAAATATTAGCTGTTTTTCACGCTCTGAATTGTCGATCACCAGGTTAAAAATTCGGCTTCCGATTCATACCTGACTCATCAATCAATTCTTCCGGTAAATAATTTATTTAAGATGAATTTCATGCCATGTATTTCTTTCCTGGCACATATTTTGCATTTTCAAACTACTATAATAGGAAGCTCCTCCTCCCGCACCCGATATTGTTTATCTGTAAAGAGATATCTATCGCGACACCTCATTATCCACGGCGAAAACAGTATATTATTACCCATTCCTGACAAAAGACGAATTCTTTTTATCGGGTACGATCTTGACCCAAATTTGAAAGGAGTGATGAATATGAAAATCCGGTTGAAGACGAAAGCCACATTCGGTATCGCCGCTTTACTTATATTTCTTATGCTTATCTGTACTTTTGCCGTGTCCTTCCTGATCAACCGGCAGAACCGTGAAGCGTCAAACGAACTCCTCAGAAAGTCATTTACACTCATCGCCGAACTCATTTCAAACCGCCAGGAAAAACTTATCGCCGATTCCCGTCAAATGGCAAAATCGAACGATAAGGATGTGGTCAATATCGTGCAAAACTGTGAAACCGCCCTTTATAGTATGCTGAGACCTGCCTACATAAAAGTAGCCGAAGGCGTGTATAATGCCACCGTTAATGCGGGTATACAGAAAGCCGCCCTCTATGACATGAAAGGCGATCTAATTGCCTTTAGTATCATGGACAGTCAAGGGAACCGCCATGTGAGTATTCATAACAAGAAAACTATTGAATCCGCGTTATTAAAGCCAGGAGAGCAACTGAATTATGAGCTCTGGAAGAAGCAGGATTCGTCGGTTGATATGGAGGCAAATTTCGGCAAAGCCATACCCTCCGAAGAGATAATTCGATTTGAAAAGATAAATAATGCGATATGCCTTGTTTCCTATACCCCGGTTATGGGGGAGGAATATAATGTGAAAACCGAACAGATGGAACCGAAACAGTTCGCGTTCATAACTGCCAGCCAGAAATTGGATGATCATTTTGTTCACATGCTCTCCAGATTGTCCGGGACTAAAATAAATATTTTTACCAAAGAAGGCTTATCCGTCGGCAACCTGCGGGAATATGAAAAATATGACCTTCTCCAGTTCGGGAAGGCCGATGAAGAATGGAATTTGACCAATCAAAAAATTTTACTCAACGATGTAGCGATAAATGATAAAAACTATTTTCAGGGGGTTTCACCCATATACTCCGGTCCGGAATGCATCGCCGCTATCGCCTCTCTTCAACCGAAGGATATTTCAAAGGCCAATACCCGGCAAATGATCAAGATGCTGATTCTCGTATTTCTGTCATGTACCCTTATTGTCCTGCCGGTTACCCTGTTTTTCTCCAATTCCATGGTCCGGCCCATATCCAGGGTTGTGACCGGACTCAAGGACGTCGCCGAGGGCGAAGGCGATCTCACGGCCAGACTTGAAGTAAAAAGCATGGATGAAGTGGGGGAACTGGCCTATTGGTTCAATACGTTTATGGAGAAGCTTCATGGTATAATGAAGAAAATAGCCGGAAACGCCGAAACATTGAACGAAGCCTCTTCTAAGTTATCCGCTCTTTCTGAGAAGGTGTCAGACGGCGCGGAACAGATGTCCATGAAGGTAAATACCGTGGCCTCTTCCGGAGAAGAGATGAGTTCGAACATGGAATCGGTGGCAGCGACCATGGAACAGGCCTCCATGAACATCGGTATTGTTGCATCATCCGCGGAAGAGATGACATCTACCATTAACGAGATTGCCCGGAACTCTGAAAAGGCCAGGAATACAACAGGGGAAGCCGTCTCCCGGGCTCAAAATGTATCAAATAAAGTGGATGAACTGGGCCTTGCAGCCCGGGAGGTAGGGAAAGTAACCGAAGCCATTACCGAGATATCGGAGCAGACCAACCTTTTAGCTCTTAATGCGACCATAGAGGCGGCAAGAGCCGGGGAAGCAGGCAAAGGTTTTGCCGTGGTTGCAAATGAGATTAAGGATCTGGCCAGACAGACTGCCGAAGCGACCCAGGAAATTAAAGAACAGATAGCCGGAATTCAAAATTCCGCATCAGGGACCATATCGGAGATAGGGCAGATCCTGAAAGTCATCAACGATATTGATGAGATCGTTTCTATCATTACGGCCTCCGTTGAAGAGCAGTCCGTGACCACCGGGGAGATCGCCGGTAATGTAGCACAGGCTTCCCAGGGTATTCAGGAAGTGAGCGAAAATGTATCCCAGAGCAGCGTTGTTTCCACAGGAATAGCCAGGGATATTGCCGGGGTCAACCGGACTACCGGCGAAATATCCGATAGCAGCTCCAAGATGAAGCTTAACGCCAAGGAATTGAGCAGACTTGCCAATGAGCTGAAAACGATGGTAGCCAGGTTTAAGGTGTAAGGGTTGTGTTTGCCTCTTTGATCAGGTCCAGCAGCATTTCAACGGCCTTTTCCGCGAACTCCGGATCATTGATATTTTTGTCCAATTCTTTGACCCTAATCCCTTGCCTCACGTTGGATTTAATTGCATTAAACATCGACATGTCGGCCTCCCGGTCACAGAAGGGCTCCCCGTCGCCGTCGAGGATAGACACCCCCTTGAGAGGAAGGAGAAAAGCAACCGGACCCTTGGCCGCGTTCGCCTTCTCCGCGAAGGTCCTTCCCATCTTCTCATTTTCTTCCCTGTTGGTGCGCATAAGGGTCACGGACGGATTCCATTCATAGAAGGTCCGTTTTGCCCTTTTATACTTTTCAGGCACGGCATCCATCCCGCCGAAGTTTGCCATGTCCACACATCCGGGCACGATAAGATGAGGTATTCCCCGTTCTCCGGGTGCGTCCAACCGTTCGGGACCGGCGTCGAATACGCCACCGCACACGGTATCCGCCCATTCCGTTGTGGTTATATCCAGAACCGCGTCCACCAGGCCTTCCCTCACAAGGCTTTCCATGGTTTTCCCTCCTGCCCCCGTCGCATGAAAGACAAGGACTTCGTAGCCCTTCCCTATGAGCTTCTTCATGCAGGCTTCGACACATTCGGTGGTGTTTCCGAACATCGTCGCTGCGATGATCCGCCTGCCTTCCTCCTTTTCAGGCACATCACATTCGACCATACCGCATATTGCCCCGGCCGCGCGTGAGAATATCACTCTGGAGATGCGGTTAATACCCGCCACATCCACAATGGAAGGAATCATGGTGATATCCTTTGTGCCGACATAGGCCGCTACATTCCCCGATGCCGTGGTCGACAGGCAAACCTTGGGAAATCCCACAGGCAGGACCCGCATTGCAGAGGTGACGACGGTCGTTCCACCGGTGCCGCCCATGCCGAGAATACCGTCGATTTTTCCTTCATTGTATAGTGACTTGATAATCGGCGGTACGCCCGCACACATGATTCTCATGGCATTGCCGCGGTCCTTTTTTTCGCGAAGCTTCGAAAGGTTCCCTCCGCCTGCTTCGGCCACCTTATCCGCTTCTACATCTACGGGGAAAATATCAGTTGATCCCATGATTCCCGTGTTGACGCTGAGTACCCCGTGACCTCTGGTAAGGATCCGTTCGCGCACAAATGCATATTCTTCACCCTTGGTATCAAAGGCCCCGATCAGACATATGGTTTTCATTGTGCTCCCTCCCCAAATCGTAAACCCTGAACCGTGAACCGTGGACCCTCTTTTTATCAATGCATCGACATTCCGCCGTCATGCACGATGAGCTGGCCGGAGATATAGTCACTCATATCGCTGGCTAAAAACACGGCCGTACCCACGAGATCCTCGGGCACCGCGGGCCTCTTTATGCACTTATTGGGTTGCTGGATCTCTTCAAGGGGGGGGATATCGACCTCCTTGCTCCGGTCAAACTTATCACCCCCGGCCGAATGGGTAAATCCCGGGGCAATGGAATTTACGTTGATTTTATAGTCGCCCAGTTCCCGCGCCATCCCGCGTGTGAAGGCCATGATCGCTCCCTTTGATGCGACATAATGGGGCATATAGGGTACACCCTCCAGAATAGAAGCGGAGGATATGTTTATGATCTTGCCTCCCTTTTCTTTCATATATGGGAAAACGGCCTTGGTACATCGGAACACACCGCCTATATTCACATCCATCACCCTGTTCCATTCCTCGTCGCTGATCTCTATGAAAGGCTTCATGACGACATTCGCAAAATAACCGGCGTTATTCACTAAGATGTCGATGGACCCGAACCGGTCAACGGCCGCCTTTGCCATGGCGTCGCACTCCTCCTGCCGGGTGACATCGTTCTTTATATAGACGGCCTCGCTACCGGCCTTTTCCACGGCTTCCACGGCCTCCTTTCCATCCAGAATATCGGCAATCACGATTCTGGCCCCTTCCTTCGCGTATCCTATCGCGAAGGCCGCCCCGATGCCCTGGGCCGCTCCCGTAATCACGGCTACTTTATCCTTCAGTTTCATGTCATACCTCCTCTGGTTTACTTTTCACCCTTTGAGGGTGCACTCAAAACCGGCCCCTGTAAGGGTAGGGGAATTTATGATCGCTATTCAATGACACAGGTTTGTGCATTTTGCAAATGCATATTTAGAAATCTGGGACGACCATTTTCTTATACCCATCGACGATTGCATGGGCAAATTCCATATCATTGATATGAAAGGGAAGGACCTCCAGGGGTATCTCCTTTTTTAAGGCCTTTTTTAGACTCACCGTGAAATATTCAGGGGTCTCGGGGTGATAAAAAGGGCCTTCCTTGTTATTGTATGAGGAGAAGCCCTTTAAAGGGACAAAGATTGCCAGGGGTCCCTCAGCCTTGTTCCATTTCTCCGCGAGACGGCGGGCGAGGATCTCCTGCTCCTTCCGCCCTACTCAGGCCGCTGAAATCGCCTCATTGTGGG
>CAYTUL010000159.1:0-8141 GCA_964441135.1 uncultured Desulfobacteraceae bacterium
CGGTTGTGGAGCTTAATGAGATCTTCCGTCAGGCCGGTGAGAGTTTGATCATTATCAATGCCCATAAAATCAACGACGGGTTAATCCCGGAACTGAGACAGGATAGAGAAGGGCTGGAGGATTTTTATTTTATCGACCAGGAGGACCCGGAGCAGGCATTGAACATTATCACTGAACTGGTGTGTAAACGTATTCCAAAGCGGTTTGACTTCGACCCTGTTGACGATATCCAGGTACTATCGCCGATGCATAAAGGGATCGTGGGCACCGCCAACTTGAATCGCTCTCTTCAGGAGGCTCTCAATCCGTCCAGGACTTTTCTCATTCGAGGAGACAGGACCCTCAGGCTAAATGACAAGGTAATGCAGGTAAGAAATAATTATGAAAAAGAGGTATTTAACGGAGATATCGGCAGGATTACCCTAATCGAATCCGAAATCCAGAAGGTCATCGTGTCTTTCGACCAATATCCGGTCGAATATGATTACTCGGAGCTGGATGAGATCGTTCTTGCTTACGCCATCTCCGTGCACAAATCACAGGGAAGCGAGTATCCCGCCGTAGTGTTCCCTATCCTCAGCCAGCATTATATCCTCCTCCAGAGGAACCTGATTTACACGGCGGTCACGAGGGGGAAGAAGCTCGTCGTAATAGTCGGAAGTAAAAGGGCCTTGGCCATGGGCATAAAGAATGACAGGGTAAAAGAAAGATACACATACTTAAAGGAGAGGATCGAAGCAAAGTCCTTTTCTCCGTGACATCATTCCCGAAGGTAAATATTACTTCTTTTTGATAATATTCCTGCGATCTGATATGATGTTAGATTATTTCTATTCACATCATTAAATGATTTTAAAAGAGATGGGCTATCCAAATATAAAAACATTATTGAGGGTTCATTTCCCATTCATATCCTTCATCGTCCTGTTTCTATTCCTTTCTGGCGGCACGGCTCGAAGTTCGGGCCGGATCTATTATTCCGTGCAGGTGGCATCGCACAAGAAGCTCCCTAATGCGGAAAAGGCGATCCGGCAGCTCCAGGAAAAAGGTTACGATGCTTTTTATAAGAAAGTCGATATACCGGATAAAGGGGAGTGGTACAGGATCTATGTGGGAAGATTTGACAACAGAAAAAAAGCGTTGTCCTTTTCCAAAAAGATGAAGGCCGATGGGATCACCGACTTTACGATGGTTCATAAATTCAATGATAAGGTGACAATGGGAGTAATCGATATCCGGAGAATACTCTTCGAATCCAAGGCGGGGAAAAAGGCTCAAGACACCTATCTTGAAGTGCTGAATGCCAAAAGGGCCCTATTCGAATCAAAGCAGAAGGACCTCCTGGAAATGGAAGCAAGGTTTAAACAAGAAGAGATTATTTTAGCCCCTTCTCAGAGAGATGAAAAGCTGAAGAACATCTCCAAGGAGAGAAAAGAGCTTATACGGCTGAAGAATGATTTAGAAAATGAATTGAAAGAAAAGGACAGGGCGCTCACGGAAGATCTTTTAACTGAGATCAAAGGGGTGGTCAAAACCTTTGCGGAAAAGGAGGATTACCTTATCCTCTTTGAGAAAAGCGTGGCAGAGGTTATCGACGAGAATGTTGATTTTACCGACAGGATTATTGAATTGTACGACGCTCAAAAGGAGGGAGAGCTTTAGCTGCCCTTCATGGATACATGGGATACCTTTATGGTAGATCAGGGTCCTTCAGAGGCTGAATGTCATATTCGAACCGACCGCGAAACAATCCAGATCAAGGCCTCTTTTATATAAAATTTCACGGCATTTATCCACCATCTGATCGACCTGCATGTCTGTCCGTCTCTGATTCAGATGGAAAAGTCCGAATTGCTTGACCCCCGCATCAGCGGCCAGATTCAGGGCCGTGGTATATACGGAATGCCCCCATTGTATCGTAGCGCCGTATTCCTCCTCCGTGTACTCCGCGTCATGAATCAGCAGGTCCGCTCCCTCGCAAAATTTTCGATACTCCTCAATTGAAAGACCTCCGCGATGTATGAAATCCAACTCATTGTCCGTAAGAAAGACAAAGGTCTTCCCGTCTTCTATAAATTTATATCCGTTTCCCTGATTTGGGTGGCTTAAAGCAATAGGAATGATCGATAGGGTATCTATCTCGAGGAGCTGGGGACATTCAGGTGTATAGCTTATATGGGCATTGATGTCGCTATAGTTTACCGGAAAGTTTGGAGGAGACATTACCCTGTTCAGCATGGTTTCTACAAACTTTTGTGCAAAGGGGCAACCGTGCATTTTTATACGGGTTTTCGCATTATAGATGGGGGCAAAAAAAGGGAACCCCATAAGGTGGTCCCAGTGGGCGTGGGTAAAAATCATATCAAAATCGTGACGATTCTCGTCAGTAAGATCGATACCAAGTCTTCGAATTCCCGTGCCCGCGTCAATAATAATTATATTATCATTCCTGGTCCTGATTTCAAGGCAGGTCGTATCACCGCCATATTTTATGTATTCCTCTCCGGAAACAGGAATGGACCCCCTTGAACCCCAGCATGTGATCTTCATCTCCTAAACAATCTCCCTTAGAAACTTTAATTGGAACCTTTTAGAGTCCTATATACCCAATCCATTCGCAATGGATTTATTTCGATACGCTTTCATGGGAAAAGGTGAGGATGAGACAAGTAATATAATAGAGCATAAAAAGCTTACTTTGTCAAATAAAACAAGGAAATAGAAGGATTTTAAGAAATCGAAGGAGGGGCGGCAATTGAGGTGCAGGCAATCCCGGCTTGGCGGGGAGATGATACATTGACGGTGAATCGGGGTTGACACGCGCCAAAGGTTTCCTATATTCTCATTTCGGACAGCATCAGCCATATCCGGACCTGTTTCTTTCCCCTGGACAGAAGGCCTTTAGCGATAATTTGTGAATATTTGAATGGATCTTCCGGTAATAGAAACTCCGATCGCTCCTCGCTGGGTGTGGATGGAAGAGGTTACCTACTCCCATATACCCATAGCCACTCTTATTACCGCCTTTCTCGTACTTGCACCCATATTCGAATTTATCGGTTATCGAAGAAAAGACCCGCGATACGATCGCCTGGCTAAGAGTATGGTCTTTTTCTGTATGATCCTCTATTCCCCGGGTGCCGCCCTTGGGACCGGTATTCCCATATTTATTATCGGGCTGTGGCCTGAATTCTGGGCAAGATGGTCAAACCTTTTTTTCTGGCCGCTCATTTTCCAATTTGGTTTCTTCCTCTTGGATGTGATATTCCTCTTTTTCGGCTATTACCTGCCCTGGGACCGGCTGCAAAACCGCAAGAAGCTGCATATCTTTTTCGGTGTCATGACGGCCGTTTTCGGACTCCTCATCCAGGCAGTCTGGGACGGCCTCGGTTCCTATATGACCACTCCGGGGGCCCCGCTCCCCCTGGTAAACGAACCGGTGGGCTGGTCGGCCCGGGCCTTTTTCAACCCCGGTTATCCCTATCTCTTCTTTCACCGGTTTTTTGCAAACATCAGTTACACCATGCTCCTTACAGGCGGGGTCTTCGCCCTGAAATATTTGCGGCAAAAGGATCCGGCCGAAAAGTCCTATTTTGGTTTTGCCGCGGACCTTACCTTCACGCTCGGATTCATTACATTTTTCGCCATGCCCTTTATTGGCTGGGGATTTGCCAGGGTTCTCCAGAGCCGGGCGCCGGTGGCCTTTCATTCCATAATGGGCGGGCATGCCTCGGGATATTTCATTTTTAAAATGGGTTGTATCTCTCTGATGCTCCTTTTAGCCGGGGGGTATCTCTTCTCACGGCACCGGCGAAAATTCATTTTAGCCCTGATGGCCGCAGGTATAGCCAGTACCTACCTGGTCCTTCACTGGCATCCCGCCCTTGACTGGCTCCCGGGAGGTCCCCTGGTTTGGAGGACGTCCTATACCGTAATCCTCATCGCCTTTCTAATCTTTTTATGGGTCCTCAACCGGGGCCGTTCTTACGACAAGGCGGTCTGGAGGCTGGCCATGTTCGCGGCCGGACTGGCGGCCTTTTTTACCTTCGCGCTCGGGGGCTTTGTTCGTGAACGCGCCCGGCAGCCCTATAATGTCTATGGACAGCTTATCAAGGTCGAGGTACTTCCCCGGGAGGAGGACCGTCTCCTTGTCTATAATAAATGCGTTACATGTCACCATAAGAGCCCGGAGGATCTGGAGCGTTATAAACGAAAGGACTGGGATGCCCGCGTAAATATCGAAAGAGCGCGACCGGGGGCTGATATCAATGATCAGGAGGCGAAACGTATCGTGCAATACCTGAAGGAGTTTTACCGATGACCCATCTCGAATTTCCGGTCCTTGGGGCAAAATGGGCAATCGGCGTTGTGGCCCTCTTTCATACTTCCGTGGCGTCCATGGGCATCGGTTTCGCATTTTTTGTCACGGTGGCCCAGATCGTGGGCTATATCAACAGGGAAAGACGTTATGACCTCCTGGCCAAAAAAATCCAGTTAATTCATGTATGCATCTATAACATCGGGACCATTAACGCGATCGGTCTCGTTTTCCTGTTATCCGGCCTTTTCCCTCAGTTCTGGAGCCAGATTTTTGTACAGTTTTACTGGCCGATCATTGTTGAAGAGTTTCTTTTCTTTCTTCTCGCCACGACGATAACCTTCCACTATTTCTTCTGGGACCGGTTATGGGGGCATAAAAGGTTTCACATATTCCTCGGTGCACTCCTGACCCCTCTGTTCTTTCTGCAATTCTATATAATAAACGGGCTGGGGAGCTTTATGCTTTCCCCGGGGCTTGGTGAAGCCGAGCTTTCCCTTCGAACAGGCATCCTGGGGTGGGACAAACTCGGTTTTTATAATCCATCCTTTCTGATGCTCACCTTGCACCGGATACTTGCCAATGTTGCCTATGGCGGTTTTTCTGCTGCCGGCTTGTGCGGCATATTCCTCTATTTCACAAAACGGCAAAAATTGAAGGAATTTTACGAGGACGGCGGCAGGCTTGCCTTTCAGGTGGCCTTTACCGCATTTCTTTCACTGCCCATCGTCGGTTATTTTTACGCCCATGTCCTCAAGGTTTATGCGAATGAGGCCTATGTCAATTTGATGTGGGGCCGGGGGGACATTACCGCAGGCGGTGTGGACTGGTGGTGGCTCAAGCACATATTTGTAGCCGTCATGCTCGGGATCAGCCTGACCTACTTCCGCAAGACATCGAAAATTCGAGAAACCTTCACGATCCCCTCAATCATGGTCTACAGCGTCATTCTTTTCTATCTCATGTTCTATATAGCCATGGGCATGGTAATGACCTGGGCCTTTTTCTGGTTTATTCTGGCATTCGGCGTGATTGGTGCTCTCCTGTCTACCCATCTCCTCAACTATCATCAGGGATCGCCCCGGGCAGTTTTTCTCCTGATGGGAATCCTTTCCTTCTCGACCGTCATGCTCGGGGGCTATGTGCGGGAGGCGGCGCGTCCCCGTTTTGCGGATCGTATCGCCCATTATGACAGGGTATTCGTGCCGGAAGAACGCCAGCCCTACCTGATGATAGACATCAAACCTGAAGATATTCCCAGAGTCCCTCCCCGCAAAAAGGAAGCCGGTCCGGCGAGTCTTATCAGGGAGCGTTGTATAGGATGTCATACCCTTGAGAGGGTAAAGAAGTATCCCCTGGAAAATTGGTCTGTGATCGTGCATCAAATGCAGGCCTATGGGTTAAAACTCACGAATGAGGAGAGCAGGCTGATCATTGCTCATCTTGAGTCGAAAAAGCCTTACTGAGGATTTTATTTGAGTATGAATGATGAAATCGTAGAAAAAGAGAACTCCGGGAAGGTGGCCCTCCCGGCCGATAATGGGGAAGAATCGAAACCTCAGGATAAGGGACCTGAGTGGGAGGCCGATCTGGACTCCTATCCCCTGCGTGAACCGGCCGACGATCCCCGCTGGGCCGTACGCACGGTACGCATCTGGGCCGGCTTCGTGCTCCTGTCGCTGGCCTTCATCCTGACACTGCTCGTCCTTGGCGCGATATATGATTAGGTCATTGTTCCTTTTACGTGCGCGATTCTGGTCGGGCATTTTAAAGGTCTTAGCGCTCCTTTTTGTAGGTTCCATGATCCTCGTTCAAGTACCGGAGCTCCTCTATGATCTCGGTCCCAAAACCCCTGTATCCATTTCCGGGCCTGATGAACTTTCATCATCGAAGTTCACGAGAGCCACTTTCGTTTCCATTAAAGGAACGCCCGATTTTGAAAAGGCATTTGTTTACAAGCGGTATGGCCTCTCCTATACCTATTTTAATATTAAACCCTATGGTATGCGCATTGTGGTCAGGACCTATCTGCCTGTGACCGATGACTGGAAAAAACTCAACCGCTTCCTCGGAAAACTCAGGCCCTTTAAACACCAGCCCTTCCATTACAGAATCCGCGACATCTACCGGGAAAAATTTGATATACCTGTCGAGAAAAACGCCTTTTTCCTGGCCTTGGACGACGTCCCCCATTTGAGCGGGTGGCAGGCCGGGGCTTTCATCTTCGCGACGCTCCTGTGGATTGTCATATTCTACATGTTCTACTTTTACAAAAAAGGAGGTGCAAGCCCTTGACATGGGACATCTTTCCTGCCTGGTCGTCATGGTAAGTTGCAGGGGATCGCGCATGGATATAAAAAATAGGAAGAGAAATGATGGAGGTATTATATGTCTATGGAAGAATTAGAAAGAAGAGTCAAAAGGCTGGAAGATATCGATCAGATTCAGAAGCTCCAGGTCCACTACGTTAACTGCCTCACGACCGCTGATTGGCCCGAGGTCTTCGAATGTTTTTCCGACGACGGTGTGATCGATTTCCCACAAGGCATTGCGAGAGGTAAGGAAGAGATCAAAGCAATCTTCAGGGATGTCGTTGCGGCCATGCATGTCGGGCTTGAAGGCAATTTCGTCGTCCATCCCATGGTAGAGGTTGACGGCGACAGGGCCACTGGCAGTTGGCTTCTTTACATACAGTTTTGCCGGCCCCGCGACCTGCCGTCGGACTTCCTCGACCTGATAGGGGGCGAAACACCCGACTGGATGCAGGGATTCTATGAAATGGAATATGTCCGCGAGAACGGACACTGGAAAATCAGCCTGCTGAAATGGCGAAGTCGCTTGTTATCCCCACGGCCGTTATCGGAAAGATAGGTTACGAAAGCAGCCATAAAGGTCTATTCAGGACCCCTGTTAAACATAAAGATAAATAACAAGGTAATCTGTTAAAAAAGTCTCTCCAGGCTAATCTGGCCAGCTCGATTTGCCCCGGATCCATTGCGACGATCTCCATGCTTGCCCGGTGAATAAGCAGATCCAGTTCCCGACCGCCGGTATCACCTTTTTTGGTTTCAATTACAATGCTTGTTTCCAGCAAAGTAAAAACACTGACGAGCCTTTTTGGATCTTCTGCGATGGCTTCGGCAAAGGTTTCAGCCTCGGGCTCACCAAGGAGTATGGCTATTAATGCGGAAGTGTCAATTACCATTATTCATTAACGCCTGTCCTGTTATAGCCCAGGATTTCATCAGGAGATCTTTTATCAATACCCGGAATGGAACTGCACCGTTTTGAAATATCCATGATTTCTTTAACTATATCCGGATATGTCCTTCTGCCACGAAGCCGTTCAAGCTGGTCCTCTAAGGCCTTGATAATTACCTGCGTAATATTCCCCCCGCTCATGGCAGCGATTTCCCTTGCAAGCCTTTCAGCCCGCGGATTTCTTATACTCAGCGCCATTCCACAGACCTCCTTTTGTATTGAAAATATATAATAATAGATACTCAATACAACATCATGTCAATTTTTTATCCAGGGAAGACTTTTTTCCGTCCCAGCTTATATTGGCACTTTTAAGGACTTAATAAAGACAGTTCATCAGGAAGAATAATAGACAGAGTTAAAAAGCAGATAATAAAAGATACGCAATTAAATCCAAATAAAAATTATCAATATCCGGTTAGAATATTGCAGCATGATTAATTTCTATCAAAAAAATGGTCTGTGGGGATCTCTTTTCAGAGACGAAAATGTTAAAAGCAAGATATTGGTGTAAGGCCTCCCCCAGGCGGGCAGAATGCTCCTCCCAAGTGAGCCGTTCTTT